>JAHJOS010000245.1 GCA_018820005.1 Alphaproteobacteria bacterium
CTGACCTTCTCCTATGGCCGCGCGCTGCAGAATGTAGCGCTACGTACATGGGCAGGTCGCCGCGAGAACTTCCCCGCAGCGCAGGCCGCATTCACCCATCGCGCTCATATGAACTCCCTTGCCGCACTGGGCACCTGGGACGGGTCCCGCGACCAGGCTGCCTGAGAACTCTGTCCGACGTCCCAACGTCACCTCAATGCGCGTCGACCTGAACGGGGAGGCGCGCATTTTGTTTTGCGCCCTTGGCCACCATCGCCTATTGGAGGCATGTCCTCTTTGTTGCCAAAATCGCAACACATGTAGACACCAACCGCGTTGAGTGCTCCCCGCCCATGGCTCCCCAGCTCTACCTCATCACCCCAGCCGACGCCGATGCTGCAAGCTTCCCCGCTGCATTGATGGCGGTGCTCAGCACCACCGAGTTCAGCGCACTGCTGGTGCGGCGTGGCGGCCTGGATGGATCCGCCTATGCAACGCTGGCCAGGAGCCTGATCAATATCGGACAGGGGGCCGGTTGCGCCGTGCTGCTGGAAGACGACGCGGCACTGGCCCGGCGCCTCGGCGCAGACGGTGTTCACGTCACGGGCGGCGCCACTGCTGTCAAGGCCGCCGTCGCAGCGCTCAAACCCGGCCTGATTGTTGGCGCTGGTGGGGCCAGCAGCCGCCACGACGCCATGACCTTGGGCGAGATGGACGTGGACTATGTGTTTTTCGGCGCCCTTGAAGGCAAGCTCGATACAGCAGCAGCCGATCTGGCAGAGTGGTGGGCCGCGACATTTGAGATCCCCGCAGTGTTGAGCGATCCTGGTGCTGACGCCAGCGTCGACGCTCGCGGCGCAGAATTCCTCGCGCTGTCGACCAGCGTCTGGTCAGCCGCCGATCCGGCCGCCGCTGTCGCTGCCATTGCCAGCGCTGCAGGATCCAAATGATGCGCTTGCGGCTGGCAACACTTGCCTTTGTTTCTCTGACACTCCCTCTTGGCGCACAGGCACAGGAGGCCGCCGCGAGCCCGGCCGAAAGCCAGCCCGCTGAAATCATCAGTGACCAGATCTTTGGTCCCCGTGTTCCAACTGACGATGCTTTTGGCGCCTTCCAGCGTGGCTATTTTCTGACAGCCCTGGAACTGGCCCTGCCGCGCGCAGAAAAGGGTGAGGCTTCCGCCCAGACCCTGATTGCCGAGCTCTATTCAAAGGGCCTGGGCGTCGTACAGAACGATGAGCGCGCCGCTGGCTGGTATCAGCTGGCGTCCAACAATGGCGATATGCTCGCGACCTTCGAACTCGCCTTGTTGTATGAGGATGGCACCGGCGTGCCAAAAAATCGCGCCCGTGCCGCAACGCTGTTCAGCAAGGCTGCTGACGCGGGATACATGCCTGCCAAATACAACATGGCCCTTCTGCACATCGAGGGCATCTATGCCTCCCCGAGTCTGACAGCCGCAGCTGAGCTGATGAAACAGGCCGCGGACACCGATCTGCCCGAAGCCCAGTATGACTACGGCACCATGTTGATCGAAGGCGCTGGCCTTGCACCTGACCCGGCTTTGGGCGCCAGCTATATCCTAAAGGCCGCCGAACAGAACCTGATTGCTGCCCAGATCGACTACGCCACCCTGCTGTACATGGGCCAGGGTGTGAGCAAGGACGTCGAAGGCGCGGCAAGCTGGTATGCGCGGGCAGCGGAGGCTGGCAATGCCGTTGCGCAGAACCGCTATGCCAAGCTGCTTGCCGTCGGCGAAGGTGTGCAGCTGGACCTGCAGCAATCGGCGATGTGGCGGGCACTGGCGCGTCGTCAGGGCATCAATGACACCACGCTCGATAGCCTGCTGGTATCCATTTCCCCTCAGGATCTGGCCATCGCAGAAGAGCGCGCCCGGTTTTGGCCATCAGAACCACCCACGACGCCGACCGTAGAAACCATCGTCGAGATACCCAGCACTGGCGCACCGGCGAGCTCGGGGCCAACCCTGCCGACGCCGGTCGATGCTGCACCGGCGCCCACCGACGGCGATGCAAAACCGCAAGACCCTTGATCACAGGGGCGTTCTGGGGCAATAAGCCCGCCACGCCCATCAGCCTAATCAACATTCGGCCAGCCGCATCTGGCATGCGGGGCCCGCCCCGACAATTCGCGCACCCGAAAGCACCCTCGCCATGGCCAAGATCAACGGCAACGAAATCCGCCCCGGTTTCGTCATCAATCACCAGGACCGCCTCTGGGTCGCCGTCAAGGTCGATCACGTCAAGCCGGGCAAGGGCGGCGCTTATGCGCAGGTCGAGCTCAAGGCCATTCTGACCGGTACCAAGCTCAACGAACGTTTCCGTTCGGCCGAGACCGTCGAGCAGGTCGAACTCGAGTTCCGCGATTTCACCTATCTCTACGAGCAGGGCGAAAATCTGGTGTTCATGGACCAGCAAACCTATGAGCAGGTCGAGCTGGCCAAGGATTTTGTCGGCGACCGCGCCGCATTCCTGTCCGATGGCATGAAGATCACGCTCGAAATGCACGAAGACACCCCGCTCGGCGTCAAGTTCCCGCCCAATGTGGTGGTTGAAGTGATTGAAGCTGACCCGGTTACCAAGGGCCAGACGGCGTCCAACCAGTTCAAGCCGGCCAAGGTCACCAATGGCATCAAGGTCATGGTGCCGCCC
>JAHJOS010000246.1 GCA_018820005.1 Alphaproteobacteria bacterium
CAGATGGAGCTGGGGATCAGGAAGGCGGCGCCCGGCACGATCATGGCCCAGTAGGTGTTGAGCACGCCCAACTGCCGCATCAGCCGGAAAAGCGGGATCAACAGCACGGCACCCGAGAACATGTTGACCGCCAGAAAGCCGCCCAGCATCAGGTTGGCGCCCGTAAACTGAAAGCGGGCAAAGGCATAGGCCGCCGGCACCACGATGGCGACCACGATGAGCGTGACCACGGACGAGATGAAGAACGAATTGAAGATGTGCATGCCCAGGGCAGGCACGGACTGCCACATGCTGAAATAGGCGTCGAACGAACCATTCTTGGGCCAGAAGCTGTAGGGCGTTGAGAACAGGAACGCCAGCGGCTTGAGCGAGACGAGGAACCCTTCGATGAAGGGGGCCAGAATGAAGAAAAGAAAAACCGCCATGGCCACATACATCAACACCACTTGGTGGAACTTGTATCGGTCGATCATGGGCTTGGTGGAACGCACACGAAACACCCGGGCCGGCTTTGCAGGCGCCTTTGGTTCGGCGGTGACTGCCGCTGCAGTGCGCGCAAGATGACTCATTTGGCTTCTCCCTGCGATAGCTTGCGAACAGCACGGAAGTAGACGATGCAGAACATCGACACGAAGATACAGATCACTACGGCGCGGGCCGCGCCTTCACCGTATTTTCTGCTACCCATAGCGGTCTTGTAGGTGTCGATGATCATGGTGGTGGTCGTTCCGGACGGACCGCCCTGGGTAAGAATCCAGATGATGTCGAACGAATTGAAGGTCGCGATCAGGCTGAGCAGGCTCATGGTGAGCAGGGCAGGCACCAGCAGGGGCAGCGTGATGCGGCGGAAGCGGTAGCCCCGACCAGCGCCGTCGGTCCAAGCGGCCTCATAGAGATCCTTTGGAATGGACTGCATTGCGGCCAGCAAATAGATGGTGACCATGGGCACACCGATCCAGACGTCGGTCACGATGGTGGCCCAGAAGGCGCTGTCGCCATAGGCCAGAATGGGCCAGGGCTTGCTGATGATGCCGAAGTTTTGCAGCAGGCCGGAGATCATGCCGAACTGGCCATTGTACATCCAGCCCCACATGAAGATGCCGATTGCCATGGGGACAATCCAGGGCGGCATGATCAGAATGCGGAACATGGCCTGGCCCGGAATGGCCGCGTTGAGCAGCGTTGCGCCCAACGTCCCGATGATCATCTTGGTGGCGACCGAGAAGAAGGTCCAGATGAAGGTACGGATAATGACTTCGGTGAAGTTCCCCGCGCCGAAGATGCGCTCGTAATTGGCCCAGCCGACAAAGTCTGACGTGGGCCGCAGCGAGGCATTGGTGAATGAGAGCACCACAGTATCGAAAAGCGGGTAGGCAACGATGATCAGAATGTAGATCAGTGCTGGGGCCAGCAGGGCGAGAGCGAAAAGGACGGCGCTTCTATTGCTGGTCATGGGCCTGTTCTCCTTCAGCCGGCTCGCCCGAGGGCGCTGTCGAACTGGTGCCAGATGGGGGTCATGTCGATGACCGATTTGGTGCGCATGGCCTGATCCATGGTCAGCGCCAGAAGGCCGGCTTCCAGCGCGTCGGTGACCGATACCGGAAGCGGTGCGCCATCAAGCACGTGCTTGAGGATATCCTCGGCCATCTGCTCGTCGGCGCCATAGTGCTGGCTGAGCTCACTCATCTTGTAGGTAGTGTCGACCAGTCGGTCAGATGTGCGGCTATCGGTGACGCGCAGGAAATTGCGGATAAAGTCACCCTCGGCCATGCCCTTGGCGCCCATGACGGCGAAGCGGCGGAAGTCATCGGGGACATTGAGATTGGTGTGGAACGTCAGCGCCGCGCCGTTCTCGTACTGCACCATCGCGGTCTGGAAATCGATGATGTCGCCGTCGCTGTCAAACACCTTGTCGCTGCCCTGCCAGCCGCTGGGCTTGCGGTGATAGACTTCCATGTCGTTGATGCCGACATTTTGCGGTGCGTTCTCTGGAATGAAGGTGCGGCGCCCACCGAAGCTCGAAACGTACTGCGGGCGACAGCCCATCACGCCATTATAGAGATCAAGATCGTGGCAGCACTTTTCGAGCATGAAGCTGCCCGAATAGCGTTCGTAACGGCGCCAGTCACGCATGAAGAAGGCGCCATGGTAGGGCGGAATATGCTCGGATGCCTCAATGGAGGTGATGGCGCCCAGATGCCCCTCAGCCTGCGCCTTGCGCAGATCGACATAGAGCGGGGCGTAACGCAGAACCAGGCCGACCATCAGATTGTCGGAACCATGCTCAGCGATCAACGCCGCCAGTGCCATGGTATCTTCAACCGAGGTCACGACCGGCTTTTCGGTAAAGATCTTGAGGCCGCGCTCAAGACCAATGCGGATATGATCAAGGTGCAGGTGATTGGGCGAGCCGACCATCAGCAGGTCAAGCGGCTCGCTATCCAGCAACGCCTCAAGAGAGTCGAACTGCACCCCGACAGAAACACCATGCTCCTGAGTGTAGGGCAGACCCGCAGGCGCCGGGTCAACGTACCCTGCAATGGAAAAATCACTGCGCGCAGCGGAAAATACCCGCGCCAGATAGCCAAGACGATACCCAAGGCCAATGATACCAACCCGCATAGTCCTGCCGTCACCCTGTGTCTGTAGCCGCCAACCTCTGCGGATTAGTCGGTATTTTTGTAAACGATTTTCAAGATTAGGATCACTCTGAAAGCAATGTCAACACGAATCCGACACAATAACAATACCAATATAAGCCACGTTCGCACTTTGCCCAAAGCCGCGCCATTTTGCTAAATTTCTAGGCGTTTCCGGCCCTTTCGGCGACATCGCCTTGTGGACAAACTCATCGAAAGCGGGCAGCATGTTGCAATTGGTATTCATCTGGCACCCACTTTTGTCCAGCCGCGGAACGACAACTCTGAAAATCTGAAACAGAGTGTTTGACGCGTTCACAGGGTGCCGCGAACCCAGCAGCGACAAACAAATTTTGCGAGTGTTTCATGAGCCGCACGAACCCCTTTCTCAACGACGCGGACCGCAGCGCCATCTGGACCATGCTGGTGGAGCGCGACATCGCCGCCTTCGTCGCCGCCGACTGGTCCATGGTTGATGGCGATTTCATCAAGGAGGGCTTCCTTGGAATCAGCGGCGGGAAGTCGGGGAATCCGGACGACTGGAAGATCAGCTTTCCGACGCTGGAGGCTTATCGGGATGACTGGATCAGGCAGGCTCGGGAGAGCCAGAAGCTGGATTATGCCGAGGATGTGCTTGAGGGCATTCACCGGGCAACTTCGCTGACCGAGATCGAGATCAACGGCGAAATCGCTATTGCGCACAAGAAGTTCGATGGCGAGATCGCGCTGACGGACGGCGGCAAGGATGTGCTGAAATGGCAGACATTGTACTTCTGCCGCAAGGTGGACGGGGTGTGGAAGCTGACGGGCTTTGCCGGTTATCTGCCCTATCCGATGGGCATTTAGTGCGCGGCGACGGGCCGGATTTGCACCCTTGTTGCACCCGGCTTGCCTGTTGTTTGCCTGCGCTTTGCCTGCGATTTGCCTGTTTCTAGACCTTCCTACGACCCACAATCAGACTTTGCTGGAGTGCCCTGATGCGTATTGCCGTTGCTGGCCTGCATACCGAATGCAGCACCTATAATCCCGTGCTGGCGCGCGAGGCCGATTTCCGCGTGTTGCGCGGCCCGACCATGCTCAAGGATGGCTATTTCGATTTCCTGACGCATTTTCCGGCCGAGTTCATCACCGTGCTGCATGCGCGGGCCATTGCCGGCGGGCCGGTGGAACAGGCGCTTTACCTGCGCTGGAAGACCGAGATCCTGGACGGCATCAAGGCGGCGCTGCCGCTCGATGGCGTGTACCTGGCCATGCACGGCGCCATGTTCGTTGGGGGCATGCATGATGCCGAGGGCGATTTCATCAGCGCCGTGCGCGCACTGGTGGGGCCCGATGTCCTGATTGCGGCCAGCTATGATTTGCATGGCAATGTCAGCCAGACCATCATCGACAGCCTCGACATCTTTTCGACCTATCGTACGGCGCCCCATATCGACGTGCCCGACACCATGCGGCGGGCGGTGACCATGCTGGTGCGGGCCCTGCGCACGGGCCAGCGGCCGGTGGTGGGCTGGGTCCCCGTGCCGGTGCTGCTGCCCGGTGAACGCACCAGCACGCAGGATGAGCCGGCGCGCAGCTTTTATAGCCAGATGCAGGCGGTGGAAG
>JAHJOS010000029.1 GCA_018820005.1 Alphaproteobacteria bacterium
CGATCGGTCATACCGAGGAAGCAGGCACCATGGTGACGCGCCATGTCGGCGCACTGCAGGAAACCATCCGCGGCATGGTCGAGGAGTTCTCTTCGGTCCTCGGCAAGCTCGACACCGAGGCAGCCAATATGACCCAGGCATCCACCGCGCTCGCCCTCACCAGCGACACGGCGCTGGAGACGCTGGAAGACCGGCGTGGCGCTATGGACGCGCTGGCGCAGAGCTTTGCGTCGCGCGCTGATGACATCGATGGCCGTATGCGCATGTTCGCCCAGTCGATTGCCGACACCGTCAACGACACGGAGCGCCGCCTGATCGGCGCCCGCCGTGCCATGGACGACGCCCTGACCGCAACGACCGGCACTGTCGTGCAGACGCTTGAACAGACGACGGGCACCATCACGGAAGCCATCCAGACGTCAACCAACAGCGTCAACGATGCGATGTACCGCAACAACGAGCGCTTCACCGCAAACCTGTCAGGCAACGCAGCGCAGATGGACAACATTGTCCAGCGTGCAGCCGAGGCCGCGGCGGCCGCCCTCAACCAGACCAGCAATGCCGTGCGCAATGCGCTCAATGAGCAGTCGAGCCAGGTTGCCAGTGCCCTCGAGGACAATGCCGCCCGTGTCGGCGATGTGCTCTCGTCCACCGCCAGCAGCGTTACCGATGTTCTCAACACCACGACCAGCTCGCTGGCCGACACCATCAGCGATAGCACCGCATCGGTCCGCAATGCGATTGCCAACAATTCCGGCCAGTTCCGTCAGACACTTGACGAGACGTCGACGCAGGTAACCGAGAAGCTTGGTGAGTTCCGGGGTGCTGCCGATGTGGAAGGCCGCCGCGCCAGCGCCGCACTGCAGCAGGCACAGCAGCAGATGATGGTCGAGATGCGCCGGGCCATGGAGGAGGCGACCCAGCGCTTCAACGACACGGCCCAGGCCATGCGTGAAACCGCTCGCGAAGTTGGGACCGAGCTTGAAGCGACGCGCGCCGAACTGGCCCGTGGCGTCAACGAGCTGCCCGAAGAAACCCGCGCCAGCGCCGCCGCCATGCGCCGCGTTGTTGCCGAGCAGATCGAGGCTCTCAGCGAGCTTAATGCGATTGTGCGCAATCAGCCTGCAACGCATGATCTCAACGATCGCCGCCCGGCCGCCACCCGCCCTGCCCCGCGCCAGGAGCCTCGTCCCGAGGCGCCGGCCTACCAGGCACCGCGTCAGCCCGAGCCGACGCGCGAAACCTATCGCGCCGAGCCGACACGGCAGACCCTGGTTGACCCGATCCGGACGATAGAACGCGCTCCCGAGCCGGCCCGCGCACCTGAGCAGGCCCGCCGCCAACCTGAACCGGCACGCCAGGTGGAACCCATTCGCCAGCCCGAGCCGACCCGCCCGGCAGCACCAGTGCGTCAGGCGGAAGCCGATGCCGAGGTCCAGGGTGAGAACGCGGGCTGGCTGCGTGATGTGCTGCGCAATGCGACGGCCAAGCAGGAGAGCACCCAGGCCGTCCAGCAGGGGCTTTCCGGGCTGACCGAAGAGATCGCCCACTCCATAGATGATACGGCGATGTCTGACGCCTGGGCGCGCTATCAGGCGGGGGAATCCAACGTGTTCTCGCGCCGGATCTACACACTTGCCGGCCAGGGCACATATGACGATGTGCGCAAGAAGCTGCAGCGCGATCCCGAGTTCGCCCGCACGGCCCAGGCCTATATGAGCGAGTTCGAACAACTGCTCAAACGCGCCGCCGCTGGCCCGCGCCCAGCTGCTGAAACCCGCGAGCATCTACTCAGCGATCGCGGCAAGGTTTACACAACACTGGCCCACGCCAGCGGGCGTCTAAACTAGGGACACCACCAAAACCAGAACGGCCCCGGAAATCCGGGGCCGTTTTGATTCTGCTCAATCGCGTCTGGCGCGTTTGCCACCGAGCAGGAGCTGATAGGCTGGTAGTTCGGGAAAGCGGTGCAGCGACCAGATCGCGGGTGTTCCCACTGACTTTGCCAGATGCAGCGCCTGCCCCTCCCCGACATAGACGGCAACGTGCGCGCCATATGCCGCGCCATCCCGACTGAACAACAACAGATCCAGCGGCTCAAAGCGCGTAACGACCGCGCTGCTCTGGTGGTCGGCCCATAGCTCACTGGATCGAAACGGTGGCACATTGACGCCAAAATGGGACAAGACCGCATAGGCGTAGCGCTGGCAGTTGGCCCCGGCGCTCAGGTCATGCGTTCCATCTGGAATGCGGCTGCCGTCATAGCGCACCTGTCTAAAGACCTCGGGCAAGGCATCAAAAAGATTCACCACTGTGTCACCCCAAGATCATGCGCACTGACCCGACAGGACCTGCCTCAACAGGCACGGCAGCCGCCGTACCGCGTCGCAGGCAACAGCGGAAAATGCGACAAGATCGCTCAGAACGCAAACGACATGGCCATGCCGCTAGGAGAATGCGCCCGCTGCGGCTTTGGGCTGCATCATTTTCAACGACGCCCATATGCAGCCGCCGCCCACAAACGCCGTCAGTGCCGCAAACAGATACGCCTGGTTCCCATACAGGGCCACCAGCCAGCCGAAAGCCAGCAGGGCCAACACCGACATCAACTGCTGCAGCACCGTGAACAGGCTCTGCGTCTCCGCCGCAATATCCTCGCTCGTCCAATTGGCAATGAAATGCACACACCCCAAATATCCAATTGCGAACGTGATACCATGGGTCAGTTGCAAGGCCACCAGCACCGGCACCGGCGGCGCAAACGCCATGGCAATCCAGCGCAATGCTGACGCTACGGCCGAAATGAGGATCAGATGGCGGGCCGAAATGCGACCGCCGAAGCGCTTCCAGACGAACATCATGCCCGCTTCGGAAGCCGATCCCAGCGCGATCAGCGGCCCTATCACGCTCTCCGATATCCCTTGCTGCTTCCACAGCAGCGCGCCGAAAGCATTCAGAAAGATATGGGTACCGAACACCATGGCAAAGCCGACGAGCGGCAGGAAGAACCAGGGCTTAACCAGCACCGCGCGCAATTTGCCGGCTACAGGTTGAGTTGCCGCAACTGTGGGCAATCCTGGCGGAGCACGGAATGCCGGCAATTGCAGCGAAGCCCCGGCGCGCAGCAGCGCCAGCCCGACGAACAACGGGACGAAGATCGTCGACCCAAACCATACTACCAGGAAGCCGGTCAGGGCATTGAACAGCATATAGCCCACCGTGCCCCAGGCCCGGATGCTGCCGAAGTCGCTGCCATTGCGCCGTGTCATGCGCATCGTTGCAGCATCGAGTACCGGACCGATCGCGCCACCGGGCAGACTGCAAAGCGTCCAGAACAGCAGGATGCCCCAGAATTCGTTGACGAAAAACAGGCCAATCGGAACGATGCCGGCAATCAGCGCACCGATAACGATGACTTGGCGCCAGTCGCTGGCCTTATCGGCCAGACGCCCCACCACAAGGTTGAGCAGCAGGATCACCAGCACGGGCACCGCATTGATCATCCCGATCTGCTCGGTGCCAATGCCCTTTTCGCTCAACCATATCGGCAGGAACACGACGGCCGCACCCGGCCCCATGAAATAAGTGAAGTAGAAGGCGGTCGTGCGCACTTCTGGCGTCAGGGGGGCGGGTAGCGTGGGGAGCAACATGGGACGATACTCAGGGCTTCGACCCGCTCCGGACCACCCGGCGATCAAGCTGTTGTGCGGCGATATACTTGGACAGTTCTCAATTTGTCGGGGCGCGTCAACGCGCATCCTTGGGAGGCCGGATGCGGAGCGACACCAGCACGCAGCCCGCGCCAACCACAGCCAGCAACGAGGAGACGAAATAGGATGCTGCCCCGAAATGCACAACCAGCAGACCGAACCAGGTCAGAAGACCGAAAGAACAGGCCTGGATGAGCATATTGGCAAAGCCCTGTGCCTCAGCAGCATTGGATTCGTCTGTCCAGTTGGCGACGAAATGCACGACGCCGAAATAGCCCATGCCGAAGCTGAAGGCATGCAGCAACTGGGTAAAGAACAGGATCTCCACCGGCGGATTGAACGCCATAACGGTGAAGCGGACGAAGGAAGCAGCGCAGGCCGCCAGGATCATGTTACGGGCCGTTACGCGAGAACCGAAACGGCGCCACGCGAACATCACGATGGCCTCGCCGGTCGCAGCCACTGCGAGCAGTGGACCGATGAAATAGGACGGCACCCCATTGCGCTCCCAAAGCAGCGCGGCAAACCCGCCAATCAGCGCGTTGCTGGCATTGACCAGCGCAAAGCCAACCAGCGGCAGCACGAACCACAGTTTGAGCGAATCTTTTAGACGCGTCGGCTTGGCGTCAGCCAGGGTAACCTTGGCCTCCGGCGCCCGAAAGCGCGGCAGGATCAGGCTGGCGCCCGCTCGCAGCAGCGACATGGCAACAAACAGCGGCACAAAGGCTTGCGACCCGAATACGCCGAGCAACAAGCCGATTCCGCCCGCGCCCACCACATAGCCCACCGTGGCCCACACCCGGATCGAGCCGAAATCGCCTCCCGAGCGCCGCGTCATGCGCACCGTCGCGGCATCGATCAGTGGTGGGATGGAGCCATTACCGAAGGTGCACAGCGTCCAGACAAGGATAATGCCCCAAAACTCACTGACAAACACCAGGGTAAAGGGCACGACGGCGGCATAGAGCGAAAGAGCCACAATCACCGTGCGCCAGTCATTGGCCCGGTCGGCCAGGCGCCCCACCAGCATGTTGAGCAACAGCAGCACCAGCACCGGCACCGAGTTGACCAGGCCGATCTGGTCGGCTGGAATACCATGCTCGCTCAGCCAGATGCCCAAAAACACCGAAGCGACCGCACCGGGCAGATAAACGGTAAACTGATAAAGTGATGCGCGCAGCTCGGGCGAAGCCAAGCGCAGGGAAACCGGTGGCATGAATGCTGAACTCCGGGCAAATCACTCGCCCGGCAGCCTTGGTGACTCCACTTGCCCTGCAACGCAAGGCCTATGTTAACGTTACTCTATGCAGTGGCCGCCAGGTGCGGCCGCAGCAGCACAAGAGCGGACTGCAACTGGCGCGCGCTGGCCGCCCAGGTGAAGCGTTCACCATGCAGGCGGGCGTCTTCGCGCCGCAGGCCAAGCGCTCGGGTCACGGCGATGCCCAGATCGACATCGAGTGCGCCAGCGCGCGGATCGCTGAGCACATCCACGGGGCCCGTGACCGGCAGCGCCGCCACCGGCGTGCCCGAGGCCAGCGCCTCTGTGATGACATTGCCGAAGGTGTCGGTGCGGCTGGGAAAGACCAGCACATCAGCGCTGCGATAGAGCGCGCCCAGCTCATCACCGTGGCGATAGCCCAGAAACACGGCCTCGGGATATTGCCGCTGCAGCCGCGCGCAATCGGGGCCGTCTCCGACCACGATCTTGGTGCCGGGCACGCACAGCTTGAGGAAGGCCTCAACATTCTTTTCGGCAGCAACACGGCCCACATAGAGCAGATGCGGACCCGCGAGATCGGCAAAGCAGGTTTTGGGACCAGGATGGAACCGTCCCCCGTCGACGCCGCGCGACCACAGTTCGAGGCGGGCAAAGCCCCGCGCGGTGAGGTCAGCGCGCAGCGAGGGCGTCGGCACCAGCGTGCGGTGCGCTGCGCCATGGAACCAACGTAGATAGCCATAGCTCCATTCCTGTGGCACCGGCACGCGCATCGCCACATATTCGGGGAAACGGGTATGGAAGCTGGTGGTGAAGGCAAAGCCGCGGTCGATGCAGTATTGCCGTGCCAAAAGGCCCAGCGGGCCCTCGGTGGCGATATGGATATGGTCGGGATCAGCCTGGGTGATCAGCCGGCCCACCGAGCCCATGGTGGCAAGAGAAATGCGCACTTCCGGATAGCTCGGCACAGGCAGCGTCCAGAATGGCTCAGGGGTGAGATAGCGCACATCAAGCCCGTTGCGCACCAGCTCACGACCAACGCTCTCAAGCGTCCGCACCACGCCATTGATCTGCGGGCGCCAGGCATCGGTCACGATCAGCAACCTGCGGCTATTGGCACCCGGCGCGGGCGCGGCAACAGAGATTGGGGACACCTGGGCACCACCATGGTTTCGATTGTCGCGCCAGTCTGGGCGCGTCGCACGTCGAACCAATGAAGGGCAGATGACTGTTCGTTGACGGCCCGATCAGCTGGCGGCGCGGCGCAGCCGGAACTTGCGCGGTTCGCCCGCTGCCATCTCGGTCCACTGGATCAGCTCGAAAACACCTTCCGGGGTCTCGACAATGGCCGTGCAGCTTTCCACCCAGTCCCCGGTATTGATGTAGTGGATACCCAGCCGGTCGTGCATGGCGGCAAAATGGATATGGCCACAAATAACGCCATCCACCCCCGACTCCTTGGCCTCGTGAACCAGGGCCTCTTCGAAGCGGCCGATAATGGAAACGGCGTTCTTGACTTTTTGCTTGGCCCAGGCGCTCAGCGACCAATACTGCAATCCAAGGCGTCGGCGCACCCAGTTGATGGCGATATTGACGCGCAGGGCGGCATTATAGGCCCAGTCGCCCACATGGGCGAGCCATTTGGCATTCATCACCACCACGTCAAACTGGTCGCCGTGGATCACAAGATAGGTCTTGCCGGTGGCCGTGGTGTGGACCGTGCGATCAACGAACTCAATCTCGCCAAAATAGGTGCCCAGATACTCTCGCAGAAATTCATCGTGATTACCGGGCAAATAGATCACCCGGCTGCCCGCATTGGCCTTGTCGAGCAGGATCTGGGCCAGCACATTGTATTCGGCCGGCCAATGCCAGGACTTTGCCAGGCGCCAACCGTCCAGAATGTCGCCCACCAGATAGATGGTCTCGGCGTCATGGGCGCGCAAAAACTCTATCAGCTGTCCCACGCGGATGGGCTTCATGCCCAAATGCACGTCCGAAATGAACATCGCCCGAACCTGTCGGACTTCGCGGTCATCCGCCATCAAGCAACGACTCCTGCTTCCTGGAGGCGGAGTTTATCTGCGCTTGCGCCCCGAGGGAACCATTGCCGCGCAGAACATGGGGAAAGCCCGGACTACCCGCCAATCCGCCGTTTGAGCGCCACGATGCGGTCGTAACTCTGGGTGATGCACGCTGCAAACGCAGGATCGGCCTCCGCCTCGGACACCAGTATGTCAAGAATCGTCTGGCCAAGCCCCGCGCTGTAATCTGCCGTATTGGAAAACAGCAGCACATCCACCCCTGCCCTGACGGCCCCCGTGACGGTCTGCTTGAGGTCGAAGTGGTCGCGGATGGCCCCCATCTCGAGATCGTCGCTGATCACCACGCCGCCGTAGCCAAGATCACGCCGCAGCACGCCATCGATCCACTGTGACGACAGCGATGACGGCGTCTGCTGCCCCGCATCGGCATACTCAGCATGATAGAGATGACCAACCATGATCATGTCGACATCACCGGCAGCAATTAACAACCTGTAGGGCTCGAGCTCCTCGGGCTTCCAGGTGTGCGTGATATCAACAAACCCCTCGTGGCTGTCGGCAGCAGACGATCCATGCCCCGGAAAGTGCTTGAGCGCCGTCAGCAGCCCAGCGGCGTGGTGCGCAGCAATAAATGCCCCGTCATAGACCGCCACCACCGCCGGATCAGCACTGTAAGAGCGGCCGAATTTGGCAATCACCGGGTTGTTCGGGTTGATGTTTACGTCAGCCACGGGGCCGAAGTTCACCGTAAAGCCGAGTTCGGAAATCGAACTTGCCATCCCTGCGTAAATCGCCTCGGCCTCTTCAGGTGTTTTGCTCGCGGCAATGCTGGCCGCGCTGGCAATTTCGGTGAAGCCGACATCCTTGGTCAGTCGCTCTACAGCTCCACCCTCCTGGTCCAGCGTGATGAACGGCGGCAAATCGGGGGAAGCGGCCCGAAAAGCTGCGTTCATGGCCCGCACTGCCGGCAGGCTTTTGATATTTGTCTTGAGCAGCATGACACCGCCCAGGCGGCCCGCAGCTAGCTCATCCTCGAGTTTCTTGACCGCAGCGTCGCCGACGTCGTCACCCTGAAACCCCACCACGATCATCTGTCCCGCCATCCGCGCCAAGGGCACAGATTCCGCACCGTAAACCGATGTACTGAGCAAAAAAATCGCAAGAACTGCGCGAGTTAGTACCGATATCACTAGTCAGCCTGCCTGTTGGGGTGGGACAGCATCAGAAGGACAATGCGGCCAAATTCATGGCACCAAACAGAAAAACACGCAGGAATGCGAAATTTCTGCTGATATCGTTACAACTAATGTTACTATATACGAAGGCGACTTGGAGGACGGGCCGTTTTTCAACCTTCCGGCCCGTAGTGCCGTTGCCTTTGATCGGGCGGGGATCTTGGGGTCCCCGCCCGTGACTTTTAGGCTACCTGTTCTGGCGATTTGCGATCAGATCGTCGACTACACCCGGGTCTGCCAGCGTCGAGGTATCGCCCAGACTGCCAAAGTCGTTTTCGGCCACCTTGCGCAAGATGCGGCGCATGATCTTGCCCGAGCGGGTCTTGGGAAGGCCCGGTGCCCACTGGATCAGGTCCGGCGATGCAATCGGTCCGATTTCCTTGCGCACCCAGTTCTTGAGTTCAGTCCGCAGTTCGTCATTGCTGGTTTCCCCGGCCATCAGGGTGACATAGCAATAGATGCCCTGCCCCTTGATATCGTGCGGGTAGCCCACGACCGCGGCTTCGGACACCTTTGGGTGGGACACAAGTGCGCTTTCGACTTCCGCCGTGCCCAGCCGATGCCCTGACACATTGAGCACGTCATCGACCCGACCGGTAATCCAGTAGTATCCATCCTCATCACGGCGGCAGCCGTCACCGGTAAAGTAATAGCCCTTGTAGGTCTCGAAATAGGTTGAGACGAACCGGCCGTGGTCGCCCCAGATCGTCCGGGCCTGACTGGGCCAGCTGTCGGCGATAGCCAGCACCCCCTCGGCCTTGGTGGTTTCCTGCAGCCTGCCTTCAGGCGACAGCACGACTGGCTGGATGCCAAAGAATGGCCGTGTGGCAGAGCCCGGCTTGGTGGCGATCGCGCCGGGGAACGGCGCAATCATGTGGCCACCCGTTTCAGTTTGCCACCAGGCGTCGACGATCTCGCAACGCCCCTTGCCGACCTTGTTGTAATACCAGAGCCAGGCTTCCGGATTGATCGGCTCACCCACCGTACCGAGCAGGCGCAGGCTAGCCATATCGTGCTTTTCGACATATTGCGGACCGGCACCCATGAGCGCGCGGATGGCGGTGGGCGCGGTGTGGAAGATGTTGACCTTGTGCTTTTCCACGACCTGCCACATGCGGCTGGCATCAGGATAGGTCGGGATGCCTTCAAACATCAGCGTGGTCGCGCCGTTGGCCAGGGGCCCATAGACGATATAGCTGTGGCCCGTGACCCAGCCCACATCTGCAGTGCACCAGAAAACCTCGCCACGGTTGTAGTCAAAGCTCAGTTCATGGGTCAGCGCGGTGTAGAGCAGGTATCCGCCCGTCGTATGCAGCACGCCCTTCGGCTTGCCGGTCGAGCCGGACGTATAAAGGATGAATAGCGGATCCTCTGCATTCATAGGCTCGGGATCGTTGAAGGGTTCAACGCCCGCTGCCGCCTCATGCCACCAAACGTCGCGGCTGCCCTTCATGGCAACATCCGCGCCGGTGTTGTGAACCACCAAGACCTTTGACACGCCGGGACAATCCTCGAGTGCCTTGTCGACATTCTTCTTGAGCGGCACCGTCTTGCCACCGCGACGGCCTTCATCGGCCGTGATCACCACGGCGGAATCACAGTCGTTGATGCGGCCTGCCAGTGCGTCGGGAGAAAATCCGCCGAAGACGACCGAATGCACGGCGCCAATGCGTGCACATGCCAGCATGGCATAGGCGGCCTGCGGAATCATGGGCAGGTAGATGGTGACGCGGTCGCCCTTGCGAACGCCCAGCGACTTCAGCACATTGGCGCAGCGGCAGACTTTCTCGTGCAGCGTGCGATAGGAAATGTGCTCAGACGGGGCATTGGGATCATCGGGCTCCCAGATGATCGCGATATCGTCGCCATGCTCGCTCAGATGCCGGTCGATGCAGTTGGCGGCCACATTGAGCACGCCATCCTCAAACCATTTGATCGACACATCCGGGTACTGGAACGTGGTGTTCTTTACCTTCGTGGGAAAGCGCACCCAATCCAGACGCTTGGCCTGATCCGACCAAAAGCCGTCCGGATCGCTGACCGACCGCGCATACATCGCGTCGTACTGCGCCTTGGTAACGTGGGTGCGCGCGATCGCAGCCGCACTTGGCTGGAATACAAGCTGTTCGCTCATATCATCCTCCCTTATCTCTCCCAGTGACCGTTCTACTTGTCCCCCCTGCGCCGGGCAAGGGCTGCGCCATGCGACTTAGTGCGCAAAGCAGACCTATCGGCAATTGCAGGCCACTTGCCGGCCCGCAGCGCAGGGAATGGGCGAGGGTCATGACCATTAACTGCAAGCACGCTCGAGACATAGAAGCACGGCAAGGCTGTGATATGTTGCACATCCATCGCATCGGGGACCACGCAATGAGCGACGCCGGGCTCGACGTTACGACTGCAGCAGCCGAGGCGCCCGCTGCGCGCGCCCCACTTTACCGCCCGGCGACCTATGCCGATATCGGCATGGTTCATGCCCGGCTCGGTGAATGCATCAACGGCATGCCCTACTACAGCGACGAGTTCAAAGCGTTCGAGATCGCGCGCCTGAGCAAGGCTCACCTGGCGGCGCTGATCGATGAGGATCCCCACCACATCATGATCTTCCTGCTCAAGGGCGAAACCTGCGGCTTCATGGTCTCGGGACCAGAGCTCGGCACATTGTGGCTTTATTGGAGCTATCTCTTCCCCGACAAGCGCCGCAGCCCTATGGCCATGCACGGCATGCCGGCCTTCATCGAGCACTGGAACAATGGCCGGTTCCACAAGATCGCAACCTACACCATGGCCGGCAATGACCGCGCCAAGCTGATCATGGAGCGCTTTGGCTATTCGCTTACCGCAACGCTGGAACAGCACATCTTTGGCGAAGACTACCTGCTCTACGAGCACAAGCTGAACAAGGTCGAGCCCGGCTATGACCATGGCATCAAGGGCGGTCCCGCGCGAAAGCTGCTGCGCAAGCTCAGGCTCGCCTTCGCCAAATAGCCGGCAGCCTTACTCCGCCGCCACGGCCGCAGCGCGTCGCGCACGGAACCACTGCATGATTGAAACATCGATCTTGGCCGTGCGCAGCGCAACGTACCACTGACCGACCGACCAGAGCGTGATGGCGCAAATGGCGCTGAGCGCCGCCCCCATCAGGCCCCAAAGCGGCACCAGCAGCGCATTGAGCACCACCAGTGAAACGACGCCAAGCGCCACCGACGGCAGGCTGGCGTAGGGGCGGTCGTGAATGGAGAGCACGATGGATGCCGGCCCCATGGCCGAGCGGATCACCAGCGCCAGGCTGAGCACAGCGAGTGGCGCCGCGCCGACCGCGAAGCTGGGGCCGAACAGCATCAACGCAAACGGCGCCCCTATCGATACCAGTACAAACATCACGATTGATATGCCGCTGGCCACAAAATTGGCATCCCCGACCTTGCGGTTGAACGCGCCACGATCGGCCTTGGCCTCGCTCTCGAACATGTCGGGCAGCGTTACTGCATAGACCGCAGCCACACCGAACGACATCAGCGAGAAAATGCGGGTGCACACGCCAAAAATGGCGAGTTCCTGATGGCTCAAGGTGTGGCTGAGCAACAGCAGGTCGATGTCGAAGAAGAAGTCGGTTGCCAGCGAGATCAGCACCCAGGGCAAGGCAAATCGCCACCAGCGCCGTGCCTCAAGCGCCCGCACCGGCGAATTGTCTTCCAGGCGGGGCAAGGTTGCCAGCACGAACAGGAAGTGCACGATCGCCACGGTCACATAGCCGATGGATATCGCCCACAGCATGGCCGAAAAGCCCTCGGCCGCCGTGCCAAGGCCCATGGTGGCCAAAAAAGCCACCATGACGATCATCGGCCGGATCATGGTATCGGCGAAATAACCGGCAAGCGGACGCTTGAGCCCAACAAGCAAGGAGCCGTTGACGTAGACCATAGCCGTGCCGAAGCCGAGCAGCATCACCGGAATGAAGTGTTTCGCCAT
This sequence comes from Alphaproteobacteria bacterium, assembly GCA_018820005.1. GTDB lineage: Bacteria > Pseudomonadota > Alphaproteobacteria > Rhizobiales > Devosiaceae > Devosia. Next base: position 12,179 of record JAHJOS010000029.1, read on the forward strand.
CACCGTACCGCCCAACCCGAGCAGCGCGATAGCTGACGGGCCTGCAATCAGCAGCAACACTGTCAGCCCCAGCACATGGGCATAGGCGCGGATCAGGAAAACCACCAACTGCGCCCGCTCGCCCCGCGCCCGGTATTCGGCCGCAAAATAGGTACCAACCGTGTGGAAACCCAGCGGCATGGCGACGGCCAGCAGGTTCACCGTGGCGATGACGAGCATGTATTCGCCCAGCAGTTCCGGACCCCAGATTCGTGCGATCAGTGCTTGCACCAGAAACACCAGTCCAGCACCGCCCAGACGGGCTCCAAACAGGATGGTCGATTGCGAAGCCAGCCGACGGTGAACGCTCATTCTGCCACCTGATTGGTCATGGTCCGCGCCTGTGTCGGCAAGGTCTTGGGGTTGCGCCAGCCGTCATAGAGCCGACGCAGCTTGTTCAAACCGTCGCGCGCGGCGAAGGCGCCGGCGCCCAGTGCATAAGCCATCGGCCTGCTGGCATAGTTGGCCACCGGGGGTACGGGCACGATGACGCCCCCGCTGCCGACCATACCCTTTTTGAACTGATGCAGGCCCTGGAAACCGTCGGTGCCGCCCAGATCATACCAGCGCGCCCTCGTATTCTCCCGCAGCCAGGCAATGATTTGCCAGTGCAAGAAATAGCCAGCGCGCAGCGGCAATGCTAGATCATTGGTCGCGCCATAGAGATAGACAGCGCGGTCGCCGGCCTTGAAAATCATGGCGCCAGCCACGACGGCATTATCGTGCCGCACGAAGAACAGCTCCGGCCTCAGCGGCTCGTCGAGCGCCATCAACGCTTCCACCGTCTCATAGGCTGAATAGTCGGAGAACTGCTTGCGGTCGGTCATGGCGGTATAGAGAGCCTCAAACTCGCCCAGGCGTTCTGGCTCTGCCCGCTCAAAGCTCAGGCCCGCCTTTTCAGACTTGCCCAGATGATAGCGCCACTTCTGATCGAGGCTCCGGCGCTGCGCGGCGCCATCGAGTTGAAGATTGACGATATAGCGCGACGGGTACAGCAGCTCTGAGCCGCGCTTGAAGCCCTGCGCTGCAAGCGTCCGCGAGGCGACGTTCACAGGTTCGATGGAGGCGGCCGGCAACACCGAAATCATCTGGCCGCGCCGGTCGGCATAATCGGCCATCAACGCATCGACCATGCCGGCATAAATGGCGTCATTGTCGCGGCGTGTCAGGTCCTTGAGCATGGGACCCCATTTGGACACGGCGATATGGCCCAGCCCCAGCGGCAGGGACTGCACCATCATCAGCGCGCCACCAACCAGTTCGCCGTCGAGCAGAAACAACACTGGCTCGTGTTCTACCGTCGGCCAATGCGTGGCCGCGAAAGCATAGATCTGCTCCTGGCACACCTCGTCGAAGCCGGCGACGGTCTGGTCCCACTCCGCCCCCGACACGACCCGCGTCGTCAACGATACGCTCGGCAACGCGGGCGCACTCTGGTGCACATTGGCGTTGGTGGCGCCGGCTATATAGTCGATGACAGCCATGGTGGAATTCCCGCTCAGTCCTTGAGCGGAAAACTAGCGCCAGCAGATGATCAAATCCCTATGCGCGCAATGCCTTGCGCGCAAAACTGGACCCGTGGTTACCAAACCCTAATGAGCGGCAGCCGCAGCGGCCGCATGGTGGGTGTAGAGCAGCGGAATATCGGGCAGCGCCACGAATGAGCCAAGTCCTTCCAGGGCCATGCGCAAGGCCACGAACAGGATGATCAGCAGGCCCACCCACGCGATCCAGCGGAAGCGATGCAGCAGGCCGGCAATAAACGACGCCGCTACGCCCATCATCACCACCGAGAGGCCCAGACCGATTACCAGCGCCTCAAAGTGATGCTGTGCCGCACCGGCCACCGCCAGAACATTGTCCAGCGACATGGAAACATCGGCGATGATAATCTGTACGATTGCCTGGCGCAGCGTTTTGCGTGGCGGCCCGCTCACTTTGCCATCGGCGTTGGTGTCGGCGTCCAGCAGCGCTTCCTGGGCGTTGTGTTGGTCATCGGTCGAGGTCCGCAGCTCGCGGTACATTTTCCAGCAGACGTACAGCAGCAGTATGCCGCCAGCGATCAGCAACCCACCACCCAGTGCGAGCAGTTGCGTGGTGATCAGCGCAAAGAAGATGCGCAGGACGGTTGCCGCAAGAATGCCGATCAGAATGGCCTTGCGCCGAACGTCCGAGGCCAGGCCCGCGGCCGCCAGCCCGATCACCACCGCATTGTCCCCCGCCAGCACGAGGTCGATCAAGATGACCTGAACGAGCGAAGTCAGAAAACTCGGATCGATGCCAAACATGGCGCGCCTCGTGCAACAGCAAAAACTACTGCTCGGCTATAGCCCCCCACTGCGACAGTGAAAAGCGCAGCGGGAAGAAAATCGACAAAAGTATAAGGTTTTCTAGGCGTTTCGGCCCGATCTGACAGCTTGGTGACAGACAAGCGATGCCACAACCCGACGGGACCCAA
>JAHJOS010000247.1 GCA_018820005.1 Alphaproteobacteria bacterium
CCGCGAGGATTAGCCAGCCAGACTCCCCCGCGGCACCGTGAAACTCGCGTGAGAGCCATTTTCACGCTTCACTCACGCTCGCTGCGGGAGGGTCCCGGCAACGATGATGCAGTCAGGGAGCGGTGGACGCATGACAAACATCTTGCAGACTGGACCAGAGGCAGGGTCGGCAGACGCAGGCAAGCTACGTATCTATCTGTTGGGGCCATTCCAGATTGTCGGCCCCGACGGTCGTGATCTCACCCCGCGGCGGCACAAGGCCAATGCCTTGCTGGCCATGGTCGCGGTGGCCGAACGTGGGCAGCGCGCCCGCTCCTGGCTCTGCTCCCGCCTCTGGAGCGATCGCTCCCAGGAACAGGCACTGGGCAGCCTGCGCCAGTCCCTGACCGACATTCGCCGGGCCATCGGTGACGACTGGCAGCGCTATGTCCGTATCGACGGCTTCAATGTCGCCATCGATTTCGAGCATGTCTGGATCGACGCCGTTGCCCTGCGCGAGCGGGGCGGGCAGGGCGCCGAAACCGAAGCCGGGGAATTCCTTGAAGGCATCGACGTTCGCGACGATGAATTCGAGGACTGGCTCACGGTCGAGCGGAGCTATTGGCAGAAGCTGCGCGAGGACCGGACGCAGGTGCCGGCCGTCCAGGTGCCTGAAACCATCATCCATTCGCTTCCGGCTCATGGCGCCCTGACGCTGAGCATGGGTGGCCACAGGATCGAGATCCGGATTGTCGATCAGGTGCAGGTGGACGAAGCGGCGGTGGCCTAACAGGCCACTACTGCTTCTGGTGACCTATTGGCGCTGCTCCAAGAACGGCACGCATGATTTCTTCACGCTGCGGCAGAAATATCTTTCTCAGGGCGGTGGATACGTTCACGCTCCATGTGTCGCAGGGATCGGCGTTGCAGATGACTTCGAGGTGCGTGAAATCGTTCGAGGCCGCCATCACGGGAACGTCTGTGAAGCCTAGCCTTTGGTTGTTGCTAAATCGATGGCATCCACCACAACTCATCACGGTAATGCGGTTCTTCATGTCCATTTCGGTCAGCGGTTTATTGGCGATCTCGCCAATCGCGTCGGCGGCATTGCCGCCAAACACATAGGGAAAGGGCAGTGCTACCGGCCCGGTAGTCTGCTGATTGGCGTTCAGGTCTGATGAGACCGTGAAGCCAAGTCTCGAAAATGTCGCTGCATTGAGCTCTAGCTGCTGAGAGCGTATTGCATCGGCGAGCACACTGTTCGCCTGACTTACAAGAGACGTGACGCCCTCCTGCGGTGACGATGCCAGAGACGCCGGCTCAAGCCGCGCAACATCGTTCCTCTGCACGAATTCAAACTCCCGCAAGGTCCACCGGGCACTGAGGGATCCATGATCGGGTGGCGACACGAAGGTGTTGGTCCTCACCTGACCGTTTCCAGGAGCCTCGCCTGCACCCAGGTGCTCGACCGACAAGGCCCTTCGCCATTGGAAGTCGCCGGGGTCGCTGACATCATCAAGAACACCATCGTGGGATAGCCAACCGTCCTTCAGGAAGAAATGCGACAGGTCGGCCGATGCCTTCTGCACCTCAGCTGTTGATAGATTGGCCCAGAATTGCTGAATCGCGACGCAGAAATCCAGGCTGCGTGAGTGAATGGACGCCTCAAGAATGATATAGAGCTGGACGATGTTTTTGGGTCCGCCGTGCCGCCGCCAGTAGGGGTCTAGAGCAGCGACCAGCCGATACTCACCGCAATCAGACGTGTTTGCGGCCTGACTCGCTCTGTCCAGCTTGGACAGGTCCCCGCGGTTCAGTGCGGCCACGACAATAAAATGATCGATCGGTGAATCGGCACCCTCTGGTCTTGCCACAAGTGCCGCCAAACCTTCATCGCACTGCATCTCGAAGTTTTTGTTTAGAGCAAACGGTGACAATTGCAGTTGGTCCATGCCGGATGGACAGGCAATCCCGGCAGAGACTTCAGAGTCAGAACCGGCTCCGAGCGTGCGCCACCAATCGCGAAAGAGAGATTCGGCCGATTGACCTGCACGAGCGGCAAGCGCTTCCATGACGTCGCGAAACTTGATACCGGCCAGCAATCTCGCATCTGTCACCAGCAGAGATCGATCGCGGTCTAGCAGGATTGATCGCTTGGCGTTCGTTGTTCGAAATATCTCTCTGATCTCTAGGGGGCTAGACTGTAACAGCCCACGTATTTCCGGATGCTGCGTATCATCAAGATGTTGCCCAGCGCCCCGCTCGAATGAAAAAGCAGATCCCGTAAAAAAAAGCAGGACGATCGGTGCGAGAAGACGAAGCTGCATGCAAGCCTCCTTTTCTCTCAACTGTGCAGTCAGACTCCTGGAGACGCAAGTCAGGCCGGGCGTTTTCGCGATGCTATCACAATTGTTTCACGGGTCTCACCGCATGCTAGGATGTCAAGGCATCAGCACTAAAACGGGAGTGGACGACTATGCCAAGAAATTTTCCGCCGGCCAGCTTTGGAAAGACCGCAATTCTCGAAGGTAACGAGGTTGCTGCGTTCGAGGACTATGTCGAGGTTGGAAAGAAGATTGTCGAGTGGGTGAACGATCCGTCGAAAAGACCCACCGACACCGCAGGGCTCAATTCGCAGATCGGAGCGCACTACCAGCTTCCTCCAAAAGTTCAGGGCTTGGAAATTATCGACGGGGACGACGTAACGTTCAAGATCCGACTGCCTGCAAAGGGGCAGGTGAACGAGAGCCTCGAGCTTGCGCGCCAAGGTCAGTACGCGGTGCCGCCGGTTGTTCGCTACCTCAACGAGGTCAGTGTTGCATCGGCCTTGCAGACTGCTGCATCCGAAGCGGACAAACTGGCCAAAGAAATGGAGCAGGCGGCAAAATCCGCGCGGGAGCACGCTGATCGTCTGTCAAAGGCCGCTGCTGCAGCTGCCGCGGTTGCCCCTGCGTCAGCCGAAATCGAGGACGTACTTTACGCCCGCGTCGCCGACTACACCATGCGGCAGTGCCGCTAGGCAGTGTCGTGCATCAGCAGACCGGCGCCGACAACGCCCTGCTCGAGTCGATCCCGGTCCGCCTGCCGGCGGATCGGGAAGCATTGCATGAACCAGCCCAGAATGCTGGCTGAGGTGGCCGGTCCGGCGCCATGCCAGA
>JAHJOS010000248.1 GCA_018820005.1 Alphaproteobacteria bacterium
CTTGTTGTAGAGGTCGAAGAACACGGCAGCCAGCAGCACCACGCCCTTGATCATCTGCTGCAGGTCGATGTTGATGCCCATGATGGACATGCCGTTGTTCATCACACCCATGATGAACGCACCGATCACCGCACCGGCCACCGCGCCTACACCACCCAGCGCAGAGGCACCGCCGATGAACACGGCCGCGATCACGTCGAGTTCGAGACCCTGGCCCGCCTTTGGCGTCGCCGAATTGAGGCGCGCGGCATAGATCATGCCGGCAAGGGCAGCCAGGGCGCCCATGATGGCGAACACATAAAACGTCATGCGTTCAGTCTTGATGCCCGACAGTGCTGCCGCCTTGAGATTGCCACCCAGGGCATAGATGCGCCGACCAAAGGTCATGCGCTTGGTAATGAACACGAACAGCGCGATCAGCACCGCCATGACGACCAGTACGTTGGGCAGGCCACGATAGCTGGCCAGCATGTAGCTGAAGAACAGCACGAGTGCTGCGATCACCAGGTTCTTGGCTATGAACAGGCCGAAGGGCTCGTTTTCATAGCCACGGCCCATGCGCCGGTTGCGGCCCATCGTGGCCATTACGATCATGACGACAACACAGAGAACACCCAGAGCCATGGTGGTGCCATGCAGCACCAGTGGCTGCACGCCCTCAGCCTTCTCGATCAGCGTCACCGGCCCCAGCAGATCGGGGATGAAGCCAGCCGAGAGAAGCTGGAACTCGGCTGGAAACGGGCCAACCGACTTGCCGGCCAGAATGGCCAGCGACAGGCCCTTGAAGATCAGCATGCCGGCCAGCGTCACGATGAAGCTGGGGATCTTGTGATAGGCGATCAGATAGCCCTGTGCCGCACCAATGGCGGCGCCCGCGACGATACAGATAGCACCTGCAACAAAGGGATTGGCCAGAAATGCCAGCTCTGGCGGGAACTTCCAGCCCACCATCAGCATGGCCGCCAAAGCGCCCACAAAGCCTGACACCGAGCCCACGGACAGATCGATGTGGCCGGCCACGATGACCAGCAACATGCCCAGCGCCATAACGATGATATAGCTGTTTTGCAGGATGATATTGGTCAGGTTCAGCGGCTTGAACAGCACGCCGCCTGTCTGCCATTGGAAAAACAGCATGATCACAATCAGCGCTGCCAGCAGGCCGTAGTCCCGCATATTGGCCTTGAGGGCTCCCCAGACGGTGAGCTGCTGAATCTTGGCCTGTTCGCCGGTCGCAGTTGCGCCCGAGGGGGCTGTTTCGGTGGTCATGATGCCTTCCCTTCCGCACGAACAATCGCACGCATGATTTTTTCCTGGCTGGCGTCGGCCGTTGGCATTTCGCCCACGATACGGCCTTCGTTCACCACATAGAGACGATCGGTAATGCCGAGCAGTTCGGGCATCTCCGAAGAGATCACCAGAATGGCCTTACCCTGCGCCGCCAGTTGATTGATGATGGTGTAGATTTCATATTTGGCACCCACGTCGATGCCGCGCGTTGGCTCATCCAGAATGAGCACTTCCGGATTGGCGAACAGCCACTTGCTGAGCACAACCTTCTGCTGGTTGCCGCCGCTCAGATTGCCGGTGACCTGATAAACGCTCGAGGACCGGATATTGGTCTTCTTGCGATATTCATTGGCCACGTCCATTTCGGTCAGGTCGTCGATAACGCCCAGGTTCGAAATGCCGCCCAGATTGGCCAGCGTGGTATTGTGCTTGATGTGGTCAATCAGGTTCAGACCATAGGTCTTGCGATCTTCGGTGGCATAGGCAATGCCCTGGGCTACGGCCTTTTCCACCGTCGAGGTGTCGATCTTCTTGCCGTGCAGGAAGACTTCGCCGCTGATTTTCTGGCCATACGAGCGGCCGAACAGGCTCATCGCAAATTCGGTACGGCCCGAACCCATCAGGCCCGCGATACCGACCACCTCACCCTTGCGGATGTTAAGGTTGATATCCTTGATCACCTGGCGGTCGCGGTGCTGGGGGTGGAAGACGTTCCAGTTCTTGACCTCGAACACCACTTCGCCAATCTGCGGCACGCGCGGCGGATAGCGATCATCGAGCGAACGGCCCACCATGGAGGTAATGATCCGGTCTTCCGAGATCTGCTCCTTGTTCATGGTCTCGATGGTCCGCCCGTCACGGATCACGGTGATACGGTCGGCAACCTTGGAAATTTCGTTCAGCTTGTGGCTGATCAGGATCGAGGTGATGCCCTGGCTGCGGAATTCGATCAGCAGGTCGAGCAGCGCCGCACTGTCCTTTTCCGACAGGCTGGCCGTGGGCTCATCCAGAATGAGCAGCCGCACTTCCTTGCTCAGCGCCTTGGCGATTTCCACCAGCTGCTGCTTGCCCACGCCGATATTGGTCACCAGAGTATCGGGGTTTTCGCTCAGGCCCACCATGCCCAGCAGTTTGCGGGCACCGTCGCGGGTTTCGTCCCAGTCGATCACGCCAGCCTTGGCCTGTTCGTTCCCCAGGAAGATGTTTTCGGCGATCGACAGCAGCGGCACCAGGGCCAACTCCTGATGGATGATCACGATGCCCTTGGCTTCGCTATCGGCGATCGTCTTGAAATGCTGCTCTTCGCCCTTGTAGACGATTTGTCCGTCATAGCTGCCCGCGGGATACACGCCGCTGAGCACCTTCATCAGGGTCGATTTTCCGGCCCCGTTTTCACCCACGATGGCGTGGATCTCGGCTTCCCGAACGTCCAGATTGACGTCTGATAGCGCCTTGACGCCGGGGAACGTCTTGGTGATGCCGCGCATCTCCAGAATGGTGTTGGTCATAGACAGCTTTCTCGTAGGCACGCGGGCGTCGCTTGCTGGCGGTGATGTCCGGTTACGGGAAAGGGCCCCGCGTTTCCGCGGGGCCCCAGGAGTGCAAGCCGAGGCTTACTGCAGGTCTTCAGCCTTGATGTAGCCGGAGTCAACAACCAGGGCCTGGTAGTTGCTCAGGTCGACTTCATAGGGGGTCAGCAGGATCGAGGGCACAACCTTGACACCATTGTTGTAGGTGGTGGTGTCGAGGCCTTCCGGCGTGCCGCCGCCGACGATGGTGTCAACCAGGTCAGCAGTGGTCTTGGCCAGTTCGCGGGTGTCCTTGTAGATGGTTGAATACTGTTCGCCGGCAATGATTGCCTTGACGGACGGTGCTTCGGCATCCTGGCCGGTGATGATGGGCCATGCCAGGTCGGCAGAACCATAACCAACGCCGCGCAGCGACGAGATGATGCCACGGCTCAGGCCATCATAGGGGGCCAGAACGCCGTCAACACGGCTGCCGTCCGAGTAGTTGGCCGACAGGATGTTGTCCATGCGGGCCTGTGCAACAGCACCGTCCCAACGCAGGGTACCTACAGTGTCCATGCCCATCTGGCCGGACTTCACGACGATGTCGCCAGCGTCGATCATCGGCTGCAGAACGCTCATGGCGCCATCATAGAAGAAGAAGGCGTTGTTATCGTCCGGCGAACCGCCGAACAGTTCAACATTCCATGGCTTGGTATCAGCAAAGCGTTCCTTGAGGCCCTTGACCAGCGAATTGGCCTGGAGCACGCCCACCTGGAAGTTGTCGAAGGTGGTGTAGAGGTCGACATTGGCGGTGTCGCGGATCAGGCGGTCATAAGCGACAACCTTGATGCCTGCGTCAGCAGCCTGCTGCAGCACAGCCGACAGCGTGGTGCCATCGATCGAAGCAACCACCAGGGCCTTGACGCCCTTGGTGACCATGTTTTCGATCTGAGCCAGCTGGTTCGGGATATCGTCTTCTGCGAACTGCAGATCGACGGTGTAGCCCTTGGCTTCCAGCGCGCCCTTGAGTTCGTTGCCGTCCGAGATCCAGCGCAGCGACGACTGGGTCGGCATGGCAATGCCGATGGCGCCCTTGTCCTGGGCGAAAACCGCGGTCGATGCGGTCAGCGCCATTGCGCCGACTGCCAGTACGGTGGCAAGCGTCTTGAAAATCTTCACGTCTCGACTCCCTTTTATTTCGAGTTCAGAAGCTCTGAATGATCATCTGGGGAGGAGCCACGGGACCATGCAGCCGGCGCGGCCGCGGATCGATATCGACCCGCCAGACCGTGCAGCCAGACCAGAAAATGCCCTTGGGGCATGGCCTGTCCAATCTGCATTAAGTCCTCCTGCATGACGGCATTCGCCGCCCGGGCCCTCCCAAGCCATCGGGCGGGAAGTTAGAATAATCAGATATCTCTTGTAAAGCTGCTTCGCGGCTCTCCCGCATTTTTTTCGACTGTCAAATTTTTACACCAACGCATGTTTTGCGGTCATTGCAGTCTGACAGTTGCAACGTTATCGTGCGGCCGCTCTGAAGGGAATTTGTCCGACAAGATCGCAAAGCGGCACGGACAGACTCAAAGGTATCAGATATCCGGGAGGGGACGTGTCGTCATCGATGGAGCTTTTGCGCGCCGATCAACC
>JAHJOS010000249.1 GCA_018820005.1 Alphaproteobacteria bacterium
CGCGGCCATGGCCTCGGCGGCCGGCTGCATCAGCGAGCAATGGAAAGGCGCGCTGACGGGCAGCAGCAGCGCACGCTTGGCGCCCTTGGCCTTGGCAATCTCGAGGGCGCGTTCAACGGCTGCCGTGGCGCCGGAGATGACGACCTGGCCGGGCGCATTGTCATTGGCGACTTCGCAGACCTCGCCCTGCCCGGCTTCCTGAGCAACGGCGCGGGCGGTATCAAGATCAAGACCCAGCAGCGCTGCCATGGCGCCATGCCCGACCGGCACGGCCTTCTGCATGGCCTGGCCGCGCGTCTTGAGCAGGCGGGCCGCATCGGCCACGGTAAAGGTGCCCGCGGCGCATAGGGCAGAATACTCGCCAAGCGAATGACCGGCGACAAAGGCAGCGTGATCGCCGAGGCGAATGCCGCGGGCCTCGAGCACACGAACAACAGCAAGGCTGACGGCCATCAGGGCCGGCTGGGCATTTTCGGTGAGCCTGAGCAGATCGTCGGGGCCCTCGAACATGATGGCGGACAGCTTCTGGTCGAGGGCATCATCGACCTCGGCAAAGACGGCCCGTGCCTCGGGGAAAGCATCGGCCAGATCCTTGCCCATGCCGACGGCCTGGCTCCCCTGCCCGGGAAACGTGAATGCGCGCTTGATCATAATGGCCCCTCCAGGGTGTCAGTTAGACAGTCCGCGCCGCGGCTGTCCAGTTGTGCGGCGTTTGCCCAAAGGGTGTGGCAGAGTCAAGGCGCGGGCCGGCAAAGCCAAGCAAACAGCCCGAAAGGGGGCGCTGCGGGCGCATAATGCTTGCCTAGCGAGGTGCTTTGTCCTATAGCGCCGCCAGCAATTCGTTTGGCCGGGGGCTGAACGGAGGGTCTGTCGTTTGCAAATGCGACAGATAGGACGCAAGTCCGGCCTCCCGTGTTCCCGCTCTTTGCAAGACTGCTTTGATGCCCTTTCCGGCTTCAAAGAGGCTCCGCGCCAAGAGATTGCAGTGTTTGAACCACGAAGGAAGGCGCATCAATGGCCCTTTACGAGCATATCTACATGGCCCGCCAGGACGTTTCCCAGCAGCAGGTCGAAGAACTCACCGCAGCACTGACCGAGATTCTCGCGTCGGGCGGCGGCAAGGTTACCAAGAATGAATACTGGGGCCTCAAGGGTCTCTCCTACCGCATCCGCAAGAACCGCAAGGCTCACTACACGCTGATGAACATCGACGCTTCCCCCGCGGCTGTGGCCGAGATGGAACGCCAGATGCGCATCAACGAAGACATCCTGCGCTTCATGACCGTCAGCGTTGACGAGCACGAAGAAGGCCCATCGGCCATGATGCAGAAGCGCGACCGTGACGATGCCCGTCCCGACCGTGGTGGCGATCGCGGTGATCGTGGTGGCTTCGGCGGCGAACGCCGTCCGCGCCGTTTCTAAGACAAGGACCGAAAAGCTATGGCAATCAAAGACCTCACCACCGCCCAGGCCCGCCGTCCTTTCCAGCGTCGCCGCAAGACCTGCCCGTTCTCGGGCGAAGGCGCGCCAAAGATCGACTACAAGGACGTGCGTCTGCTCAGCCGCTACGTTTCCGAGCGCGGCAAGATCGTCCCGAGCCGCATCACTGCCGTTTCGGCTCTGAAGCAGCGTGAACTGGCTCGCGCCATCAAGCGCGCCCGCTTCATCGGCATCATGCCTTACGCTGTCCAGTAAGATCGCTGGGCTGGCGAGCTAGCGGCATCTTGTCCGCTAACGCGCCAAATCAAACGCCTGCTGCCCTCAAAAGGGGCAGTGGGCTGCGCCTTTAGAGGCGCACCGCTGGGGTTCGGGATGGTCCTGAACTCCTAACCGTCCAAGAGACGGGACAGCCAAAAGGAATACCCCCATGAAAGTCATTCTGCTTGAGCGTATCGGCCGCACCGGTTCGATCGGCGACGAAGTTTCGGTCAAGGACGGGTTCGCCCGTAACTTCCTGCTGCCGCAGGGCAAGGCGCTGCGCGCCACCGAAGCCAACCGCAAGAAGTTCGAAGCCGAACGCGCCCATATCGAAAAGCGCAACGACGACCGCAAGAACGCCGCTGCCGGCATTGCCGAGGGCCTGAACGGCCGCGAAGTGGTGATCATCCGCCAGGCCGGTGAAACCGGCCAGCTCTATGGTTCGGTCGCATCGCGCGACGTCGTGGAAGCCCTGGCCGCCGATGGTTTCACCGTCCAGCGCTCGCAGGTCGACCTGGCCGATCCGATCAAGTCGGTTGGCGTGCACACCGTGTCGCTGAACCTGCATGCCGAAGTGGCCGTGACG
>JAHJOS010000250.1 GCA_018820005.1 Alphaproteobacteria bacterium
CGACCTGGGCGTTTATCGGATCGAGGGAGGCGATCGGCTCATCGGCCAGAATGATGCGCGGGTCCTGCATCAGCGCCCGGGCGATGCCGACGCGCTGCTGCTGGCCGCCCGACAGAGCCTCGGCACGCTTGGCGCCATGCTCGGAAATGCCAAGGCGCTCCAGAATGTCGATGGCGGCGTAGATGTCCTCGCGCTGGAACAGGTTCAGCACCGTGCGCAGGGTCGAGCGCTGGTTGAGGCGGCCGAACATCACATTGGTGATCACGTCGAGGCGCGGCACCAGGTTGAACTGCTCGAAGATCATGGCGCAGTCGCGCTGCCAGCTGCGCAGGTCCCTGCCGCGCAGCGCCGACACCTGGACGCCATCGAAGTGGATCGCGCCATCCGAAACATCGGTCAGCCGGTTGACCATGCGCAGCAGCGTCGACTTGCCGGGGCCGGAGCGCCCGATAATGCCGACCATCTGGCCGGCGGGGATTTCAAGCGTGACGCCATCAACCGCAGTCTTGGCGCCGAAGCGTCGTGACACCCCGGAAATCTTCAGCATGGACTGTCCCCCGTCCGTGATCGACGGGATCAAGAGTTAAGTCGGTTGCGCGACCTGCGTGTGAAGATTGGATGACGGGTCTGTGACAGTGGAAAAGCCGCTGCGTCGACCTCGTAAGCCCTCGTCATATCGGCCAGATTTTCACGCCGAGGTTTATGACTTGGATTGGAATGCCTGCTTGGCCACATAGGCCAACCCAAAGGCCACGACGTAGAATCCTACAACGACAAAGAGCAGCGAGATCGTTGCGAGGACGAGCCAAACAATGACTGAGTTCACGGAGGGCCACTTCAGCGGCCAGAACTCTGCTTCTTTGAGCGCCTTTTTGGCCGCGGCGGGGGACGTGCCGCCAAGGAACTTTGCAAACTTCTCAGAGGCGACATTGCTCTCCAGCGCCTGGAGCAACCTGTCCCTGCCCGCCTTGGCCTCCCGGCCGAGCACGGCAGCGGCGCTGAGCAGGACGATGCCGAGAAACAGAATTCCTAGAATGGTCACCGCAACGCTGTTGCCGTTGACCACGATCAGACTCAGCGATTGCTGCATGGCTGTGAGCAGCTTGCCCAGATCAAGGGATATTTCGGTGGGAACCAACGGCAGCACGAATGCAAAGACGTTAGGACTGTCCGTTCTCAAGTACACGTTCTGCAGGGTGACGAGATAGCCCATCGCGAACAGGACGAAACAAGCGATCACCGAATAGAGGAAAAACTCTTCCAACACCTCGAAACCGCGACGCGGATCTTTCGAATTGATGTCTGGCACGACACGGATGCCAGCTGCCCGGAGATCGGCGGCGAAAACGAACCTGACAAAAAGGCCGAAAGCGACCATGAAGGTGATGGCCGCTACGGCTCCGGCAAATGGCAGATAAAGATAGACAACCCCAGCGAATATTCCGTTCATCTGGAAGGTTCCCGCCAACGACGCGCAGGCGCTGGACGTATCTGCAGTGAACCTGCAGACAGGCGCAGCAATAGACCAGTCGGCCTCGAAGTCGGGGTCGGCGATGCGAGCCCCCGAGAGCAAGTCGGGCGTGCCATAGTACTGGCCAACGACCCTTGTGAAGTCCGTGACGATAAACACCGTCGCCAAGATGGCGACTACACCAGCGACCGAAATAGCGATGATCCGCTGACGCTTGCGAACGAGCGCCATGATCACCTCTGCTTTTGGTGTAGACCAATCATCCCGCACGAGCATCTTTCTTTGGACCATCTCGGCTATTGCTGCAGCGCCGTGCCGAATTGTCTCACTCGCACAGTAGACGAAGAATGGAAGCAGGACGCACAGGCCCACGGACCAGTTCAACGCCCATCCAAATCCGACTTGCTTCTTGAATGCGTACGCGCCCGAACAAGGGACAAGCACCTGCGACGACGGAATGTCACTTCCGCCCCAGCAGACGTCTACGTTCAGTATTCCTATTGCATATGCAGCAATTAGAACAACCGCCCCGACAAAGAACGTGGCGAGAGTCCATTCAAATGAACGCATGACGTAATCCCCATTACGTCATTTTATTGTAGTTTAATTGTTTCGCATCGACAACTGCCCGATCAAGAAACAGTCGTGTACTCGACGCTAGGACCCATTCGCCAGTTCACCGAGATCATCGACATACCTAGGAGCACGCTTTCCAGTCATACCGCCCCCGCATCGACCGCACTTCCCTTACTCATGCTTCTCCAGAAACGCCTCGATCCCCAG
>JAHJOS010000251.1 GCA_018820005.1 Alphaproteobacteria bacterium
CCTATTGGCGCATTCGCGATGAACTGGACTGCCAACCCATTCTGATCGGTTTGATGGACAGCAACCAGACAGTTGTGTTGCCCGGGGTCATGGGCGCTGAGTTGCCACTCGACCTTAGGGTCTGGGAGCAGGGCGCATCGCTCTACGAAGCTGGTTTCGGCACTTTGGCGCCGTCTGAACTGGCGCCGCGGCGCGAGCCAGATGTGGTGCTGATGCCGCTGCTCGGCTTTGACAGACATGGAACAAGGCTGGGCTATGGTGGCGGCTATTATGACAGGACGCTGGCTTCGATGAGCAAGACGCCAAGGCTTATTGGTCTGGCCTTTGCAGCGCAGGAAATGGACGAGATTCCGCGCGAGAACCACGACGTGCCGCTGGATGCGGTGATCACTGAGGCAGGCGTGCGTCACTTTGGCGCCAGCGCATGAAGCTGTTGTTTCTGGGTGACGTGATGGGGCGGTCCGGCCGTGATGCGATCAACGATCGCCTGCCGCGCATCATCGAGACGTACGGGTTCGATTTCGTGGTGGTCAACGGCGAAAACGCCAGCCATGGCAAAGGGTTGACCGAGGCGCATTTCAACGCGATCCGCAATGCCGGGGCTGATATCGTGACGCTCGGCGACCACGCTTTCGACCAGCGGGAAACCATCAGCTTCATCGAGCGCGAGGATACTCTCGTGCGACCGATCAATATGGCGCCGGGCACGCCGGGCCGGGGCGCCATGTTGGCGGAAGGTCGCAATGGCCATCGCGTGCTGGTGGTCAATGCACAGGGTCGCGTGTTCATGCCACCCATCGATGATCCGTTCCGGGCGGTCGAGGCCGCCGTTGCGGCCTGTCCGCTGGGCGAGCAGGCCGACGCCATCGTGGTGGATTTTCATACCGAGGCGACCTCGGAAATCCAGGCAATGGGGCATTTTCTCGACGGCAAGGTCAGTCTTGTTGTGGGTACGCATACCCATATCCCCACGGCCGACCACCGGGTGTTGCGCGGGGGCACGGAATTGATGGCCGATGCCGGCATGTGTGGGGACTTTGACTCCATCATCGGCACCGATACCGATGAGCCGCTGAACCGGTTTCTGACCGGCATTCCCAATGGCCGGTTCGCGCCGGCGGAAGGGGAGGCGACGTTGTGCGGGGTGGCGATCGAGACCGATCCGCGCACTGGTTTGACCAGGCGCGTGCTGCCTTTGCGGCTGGGCGGGAGCCTGTCGCAGGCCGAGCCGATTTTCGATTAGGGCCAGTCTGGCGGCAGGGCGGTTGGGCGCCAGAACGGGCAGGCATGGTCGGGTTTTATCTGCTTTTTGCACCCGGCAAGCCTCTAGTTTGCCTGCTCTTTGCCTGTGATTTGCCTGTAGTTTGTCGGTAACACGCCGGAGACGGGTGCAGTCGAGGTCGCCCCGGCTTCACAAGCGGCGCGGCCTTGCCTATAACGCGCCACCGATACAGCATCCAGAGCATGAGGGGGGTGGACCTATGGCAGGCCATTCACACGCCAAAAACATCATGCACCGCAAAGGCAAGTCCGACGCGGTGCGCTCCAAGATCTTCTCCAAGCTGGCGCGCGAAATTACCGTCGCTGCCAAGCTGGGCATGCCAGACCCGGCATTCAACTCGCGTCTGCGCCTTGCCGTGACCAATGCGCGTGCGCTGTCGATGCCGCGTGACAATATCGAGCGCGCCATCAAGAAGGCCATGGGCAATGACGGCGAGAACTATGACGAGATCCGCTATGAGGGCTATGGCCCCGGCGGCGTTGCCATTATTGTCGAGACACTGACCGACAACCGCAATCGCACCGCCTCGAACGTGCGCTCGTACTTCTCCAAGAGCGGCGGCGCCATGGGCGAAACCAACTCGGTCGGCTTCATGTTCGACAAGGTGGGCGAGATCACCTACACGGCCAAGGCCGGCAGCGAAGACAAGGTGATGGAAGCGGCCATCGAGGCGGGCGCCGACGACGTCGAGAGCGATGAAGAAGGCCACTATATCACCACGACCTTCGAGGCGATGGTGGACGTGGCTGCGGCGCTGGAAAAGGTGCTGGGCGAAGCCGAATCGGTCAAGGCGGTGTGGAAGCCACAGACCAATACCCCCATCGATGCCGACAAGGGCGCGTCGCTGATGAAGCTGATCGCCACGCTTGAGGAAGATGACGACGTGCAGAACGTCTATACCAATTTTGAGATGAGCGACGAAGACGCAGCCAAGCTCGACGCCTGATCGAGCCGAGATAGACCAGGGGGCGGTGCCGGGGGCGCCGCCCTTTTTTTATGCCGCTGCGGCGGTGGCCATGCCGGGCCCCTGTTGGGCGGGCAATTCGACATTGGGGCGTGTGTCGGGGGCGGCGATGTCGGCCTTGGCGCCATAGAGGCGCTGGTCTGCCAGGCGATAAAGCCCGGCAAACTGTGGCTGCTCAGCGGTTGTGGCCGCGCCAACGGAAACCGACAGCGGGCAGGCCTTGCCGTGCGGCGCGAACACAATGGCGGCTACGGCGTCGCGGATGGCCTGAGCGACCGCGTGGGCCTGTTCGCCATTGGTGCCAGGCACAAAGACTGCAAATTCTTCGCCGCCGAGCCGGCCAACCAAAGCGCCCTTCGGGGCGGCCCTGGCAATGGCCGCAGCAATCAGGCGCAAGGCATCGTCGCCGCTGTCGTGGCCGAAGCGATCGTTGACGCTTTTGAACTCGTCGGCGTCGATCACCAGCATGGCGCTTTCGCCCCTTGCATCGGCCAGCGCGCTGGTCGCCCCGGTGGTAAAGGCGCCGCGATTGGCACACTGGGTCAGCCAGTCGGTGCCAGCCATGTGGCGCAGCTGGTTGTTGGCGTGCCGCAATTGCTCATGTTTGAGCATGAGGACAAACAGCATCGGCCCGCCCAGGGTGAGCGGCGTGACGATGGCCACGACCAGCCCCTGCACATTGATGCCAGCGGAGAACACTTCCATAATGAAGTTGGTGAGGAGCACCGAGAGGGCAACCGATGCGGCGTTAACGACCACGCAAACGCGCCAGATCCGCCGCCAGGATTGTCTTGGAAGAGCCGTCTTCAGATTCGTCATTTTGTATTCCTGCATTCCCGCCGCGGAAGCTAGGGCTGCATATTGAAGAATGTGTTTTCGGGTTAGGTTTAAATTTACTGACCACAGGGTTATCCACCGCGCGTGTTGCCATTTTGTTCACATAAGACTTGGTAGGCTGCGCGACGGTGACTAAGGATTGCACATGAACCTTTCCACGCGAATCATCGGTATCGACCCTGGGCTGCGGCGCTGTGGCTGGGGCATTATCGAAACCCAGGGCAACCGGCTGACCTTTGTTGGATCGGGCACGGTAACCCCCCCGGTGACCGGGTCGCTGGGCGAGCGGCTGGCGATCCTGTTTGCCGGCCTGGGCGAGGTGCTCGATCGTTTCGCGCCCGATGAGGCGGCAGTGGAAGAGACATTCGTCAATGCCGGCGCGCGCTCAGCGCTGATTCTGGGGCAGGCGCGCGGCGTTGCCCTGCTGACGCCGGCGGCCCGCGGCCTGCCGGTGGCCGAATATGCCGCCAATCTGGTCAAGAAATCGGTGGTGGGCACCGGCCATGCCGACAAGGGGCAAATCCAGATCATGGTCAAGACGCTGCTGCCGCAGGCCGATTTCAAGGGGGCCGATGCCGCCGATGCGCTGGCCATCGCCATCTGCCATGCCCATCACCGGGTTTCCAACCAGCGGCTGAGGGCCATGGCATGATCGGCAAGCTCAAGGGGCTGGTGGACAGCTTTGGCGACGACCATGTGCTGATCGACTGTGGCGGGGTGTGCTACGAGGCCTTTTGCTCAAGCCGCACGCTGCAGGCGCTGCCGCGCGTCGGCGAAGCGGCGGTGGTGTTCATCGAAACCATCGTGCGCGAGGACATGATCCGGCTCTACGGATTTTCCAGCGAGACAGAGAAAGCCTGGTTCAACCTGCTTTCGACGGTGCAGGGGGTGGGCGCGCGCGTGGCGCTGTCGATCCTGTCGGTGCTGTCGCCCGCTGAACTCTCGAGCGCCATTGCACTGCAGGACAAGGCCATGGTCGGTCGCGCCAATGGCGTAGGCCCCAAGCTGGCACTGCGGCTGGTGACCGAACTCAAGGGCAAGGTGCCCACCGGCGCCGGGATC
>JAHJOS010000252.1 GCA_018820005.1 Alphaproteobacteria bacterium
AGCAGGTCATTGTTGCCCTGCAGCGGCAGCGTCCAGTCCTTGAAGCGCTCGCCGCGGAAATTCTCCTCGGTGAACTTCCGCCGCTGCAGCATGGTGCCCATCGCGCCATCCAGAATCAGGATGCGTTCGCTGGCGGCCTGGGCCAGCGCAGCGCGCACCTCGTTCCAGTCGGGGATGGCAGATGCTTGTTCGGAAAGGCTCATAGCCGTTCACCTCGGTTCATACGGACGTCGAAAGTCACATAAAGATATCTTTATATGATCGCTGGCGCAAGCACGCCGTCACCCGGAAGGCGACAGCGGCCTCATGTGCGCCGCACCGCTCAAATGCCATCGATCCTGCTAACACTCCATTGTCTTTAACCTCACTGAAACCAGAAAACTGTTCTCTGCGCGCTCTCGCCGCCCCATCGCGCTAAGTTGGTTCACCTGCAGTCTGTCCAGCCTGAGAGTATGAGTACAGTGACGACACCCTGGCGCCATGCCATTCGCCTAGTCGCCCTTGTGGCATTGCTTGCCCCCACCCCTGCCGCCTGCGGCATTGGCGGCACCGGCGCGACCGTAAAACGCTCGGCGTTCTCATCCTCCGAATATGGCGTAGGCGTCTCGCCCCGCGTCACCAGCAATCCCAATCCGCCCAAGGGTGGCGGCCGCTATCAGGTCGGCAAGCCCTATACCGTGCGCGGCAAGGTCTATGTTCCGCAGGAAAATCCCAACTATACCGCCTCGGGCGAAGCCTCCTGGTACGGGTCCGATTTCCACGGTCGCCGCACCGCCAATGGCGAGATTTTTTCGGCCAATGCCATCACCGGCGCCCATCCCACGCTGCCATTGCCCAGCTATGTGCGCGTCACCAATCAGGAAAATGGCCGCTCTATTGTCGTGCGCGTCAACGATCGTGGCCCCTACATGCCCGGTCGCATCATGGATCTCAGCCATCGCGCCGCAGAAATGCTGGGCTATGTGAATTCCGGCCATGCCCAGATCACGGCCCAATATGTCGGGCGTGCCCCGCTTGAGGGCGATGATACCCGCACGCTGGTGGCCAGCTATTCCGGCCCCGCCAACTACGGCGGCAGCGGCAATACCCGCATGGCCCAGGCCGATACCACCAATAGCCTGGCCGATATGGCAGGCAATTTCTTTGGCGGCCTGTTCTCTTATGCCAACACCACGCCAGAGGCGCAGGACGTTGCCATCGGCTCGGCTCATGCCGCGGTCAACGCCATGGCCGGACGTACAGCCGCCTTGAGCGACTGGGTTGAAGCGGTCGATGTCGACGCACGTGATATCAAGCTGGGCCTCGGTGTCTTCACCAATCAGGACAAGGCCATCGAACTTGCCGAAGAGTTCGCCATTCTGGGCGCGGTCGATGAGGACCCTGTCACGATCAATGGCCGCACTGCCACGCGCCTGACATTGACACACCTTAAGGCAGGTGTGGCGCGCACCGACGCACTCGATCTTGCGCGGCAACTTGGCCTGAACGACATTAAGCTCTATTAGTTCAAAGGTGCCGGCAGCCTGCTGGCAACCGAGGGGATGGGTGAACGTGAAACGGCTTGGTTACATTCTGGTGGCGCTGCTTTTGCTCGCTGCACCCGCTTGGGGACAGGCCAGTTTCGACACCGCCGCCAAGTTCGCCATTCTGATGGATGCCGAAACCGGCACCGTGATTTTCCAGAAAGACGCCGACCTCCCCATGGAGCCGGCCAGCATGGCCAAGCTGATGACCATAGCCGTGGTCTTCAACGAAGTGCGCTCCGGCCGGGTCAAGCTGACCGATGAATTCTTCGTGTCCGAGCACGCCTGGCGCACCGGTGGCGCCACCTCCGGCGGCTCGACCATGTTTGCTGAGCTCAATTCCAAGATCGCCGTCAATGACCTGGTCCGCTCGGTCATCATCCAGTCCGGCAATGACGCAGCGATCATTCTGGCCGAAGGCATTGCCGGCTCCGAATCCAGCTTCGCCAATATGATGAACGAGCTCGCCGATACCATCGGCCTCACCTCGTCCCATTTTACCAATCCAACGGGTCTGCCTGATCCGGACATGCACGTCACGGCGCGCGATCTGGCCAATCTGGCCCGCTATCTCATCAATGATTTTCCCGAGTACTACCACTACTTCTCCGAGCCCGAGATGGAGTGGAACAAGATCAAGCAGCCCAACCGCAATTCGTTGATCGAAATGGGCATCGGCGTGGATGGTCTGAAAACCGGGCATACGGAAGCCGCCGGTTACGGGTCGGTCATCTCCACCAAGGAAGGTGGGCGGCGCATCATCGGCGTCGTGCACGGCCTGAACTCGATGGCTCAGCGTGCCGAAGAGGGCCGCAAGCTCATCACCTGGGGCGCCCGTGCCTTCGAGCGCTTCGATGCCTTTGCCGAAGGCGCCGTCGTGGCCTATGCCAGCGTTTATGGCGGCGTCACCGACAGTGTCGGCCTCATCGGCAAGGGGGCCATTGCGCTCTATATCCCACGCGGGTCGCGCAAGTGTCTCAAGGCCGAGGTCACCTACAACGCGCCGATCCTGCCGCCCGTTGCCGCCGGCACCCAGATTGCCGAACTCAGCGTCTTCTGCGACGACCAGCTCGTACAGACAGCCCCCCTGTTCGCCGCAAATGACGTCGGCGAAGGCGATATCGTGCGCAAGGCCAGCGACGCCCTGCGGCAACTGGCCCTTGGCTGGCTCTGAGACTCGGATACAAGGCAGACATGCTCGACGCGCTCAAAGCCACAAACGCTCGCTTCATCACCTTTGAGGGTGGTGAAGGCGTTGGAAAATCCACCCAGATCAAACGCCTGCAGCAAAACCTGCAGCGCCAGGCGATCGAGGTGGTGCGCACGCGCGAACCCGGTGGCACGGCAAGGGCCGAGGCCATTCGCTCCTTCATCCTGCAAGGTCGTTCGGAAAGCTGGGGGGCAGGGGCCGAAGCCGTGTTGTTTGCCGCCGCGCGGCTCGATCACGTCAATCAGCTCATCGCCCCCAATCTCGCCAACGGCACCTGGGTGCTGTCCGACCGTTTTCACGACTCGACGCGCGCCTATCAGGGGCTGACCGGCGGGGTGGATCCCAGCCTGATCGCCGCGCTTG
>JAHJOS010000253.1 GCA_018820005.1 Alphaproteobacteria bacterium
AGCCGATGAAGCTGGCGACGAAGAGGTTGACCGGGTGGTCATAGAGATTGCGCGGCGTATCGAGCTGCTGCAGCGCGCCCTTGTTCATCACCGCGACGCGGTGGCCCATGGTCATGGCCTCGACCTGGTCATGCGTCACATAAACCGTGGTCACCGCGCTCATGCGCTGCAGCTTGGCGATTTCAGCCCGCAACTGCCCGCGCAACCGCGCGTCAAGATTGGACAGCGGCTCGTCCATCAAAAAGGCATTGGGCGAGCGCACCAGCGCCCGGCCCATGGCGACGCGCTGGCGCTGCCCACCCGACAGCTTTGCCGGCTTGCGCTCGAGATAGTCGGTCAGCTCGAGCAGTTCGGCGGTTTTCTTCACCTTGGCGGCAATGTCCTCGCGCGACATGCCGCGGACCTTCAGGCCAAAGCCGATATTGTCGGCGACGCTCAAATGCGGATAGAGCGCATAGCTCTGGAACACCATGGCGATGTTGCGGTCGCGCGGCGCCAGATCATTGGCGCGCTCGCCATTGATCAGCAGTTCGCCGCCCGAAATATCCTCGAGCCCGGCAATCATGCGCAGCGCCGTGGTCTTGCCGCAGCCGGAGGGACCGACCAGCACCATGAACTCGCCATCGGCGATATCCAGGTTCAGGTCGCGCACCGCGGTGTGGCCGCCCTCATAGCTCTTGAACACGTTGCGGAACGAGATTTGCGCCATTGCAATGGCCTCCTACTGCACGCCGTTGGTGGCGCCCTGAACGAAATAGCGGTTCAGGAACAGCGCCATCAGGACGATGGGAATGGTGGAGAAATGCGCCAGGGCGCCAAGCGAGCCCCAGGTGATGTCCTTGGTGCCATAGGCGGTCAGCAGCGCCACCGAGAGCGGTTTGGAATCCAGCGTGGTCAGGAACATGGGGTACAAAAAGTCGTTCCAGGAGAACATCACGCAAAACAACACGCAGGCGATGATGCCCGAGCGCGCCGCCGGCACCGCCACCTTGAAAAAGGCGCCCAATTGCGTGCAGCCATCGGTCAGCGCCGCCTCTTCCATGTCGCGCGGCAGGGCGCGGAAATAGGAGAACATCATCCAGGTGACGAAGGCGCAGTTGAGCATGGTGTTGATAATGATCACAGCCCACCAGCTGCCCAGCAGGCCAATGTCGCGCATCATCAGATAGAACGGGATCAGCGAGGCAATGGCCGGCACCATGCGGATCGCCAGGAAGAAATAGGCGAAGAAATTGGCGTAGCGCGAACGCGACCGTGCCAGGGCATAGCCACAGGGCACGCCGAGCAGCAGCGACAGCACCGTGGTGCCCGCGCTGATCGCGATCGACGAGCGCAGCAGCGACACCACGTCGAAATAGCCAAAGATATTGCGGAACTGGTCGAGCGTCGGCTGGAAGTCGAGCCGCGGCGGGATCGAGAAGATCTCGTTGGACGGCTTATAGGCGGTGGTGATCAGCCAGGCCACCGGCAGCAGCATCACGATGGTGATGAGCAGCACCGCTGTCCGCTCGGCAAAGACCTGTCGTCCGGAAACCTGAGCCATGGCGCTACTTTCCGTTGATGCGCACATCGGCGCGGCGCACCACCAGCAGCAGCACAGTGGCCATGCAGGCGATGAAGAGAATGGTGATATTGCCGATGGCCGAGGCATAGCCGATGTTGAAGAACTGCAGCCCCTCCTTCACCGCCAGCACCATCAGCGTGTTGGTGGCATCATTAGGCCCGCCGCCGGTGGTCACGAACACCGAGTCGAACACCCGGAAGGCGTCCATGGTGCGCAGCACCAGTGCCAGAAAGATTGACGGCAGCATCAGCGGCAGCACGATCATGGTGAAACGCTGCCAAGCCGTGGCTCCATCGGCGCGACCGGCTTCGAGCACATCGGCCGGCAGGGATTTGAGCCCGGCGAGCAGGATCAGCGCCATCAGCGGCGTCCATTCCCAGCAGTCGATCAGGATCAGCACCCAGAGCGCCGTACCGGCATCGGTGAGCAGGCCGGTGCGCGGCCCTATGCCGGCATTGGCCAGGTAATAGCCGATCAGCCCATAGTCGGCGCCTAGCAAGGCTTTGTAGATCAGGCCCACCACCAGCGGCGTGATGGTGGCCGGGATCAAAAGGAACGCCAGCGCAATGCGATTGAAGCGGCTGTCGCGCCACAGTAGCAGCGCCAGGCAGAAGCCGAAGAACAGCTGCAGGCCCACGCTGGTGAGGGTGAACTGGAAGGTATTGAGGATCGCCTGACGCGCGCCGCGGTCCTCGAAAATAGCTATGTAATTGTCGAGGCCAATGAACTTGGTGCGCGCCGGGCGGATCAGATTGTAGCGAAAAAAACTGTACCAAAAGCCCTGGGCCAGCGGCCAGACGCCGACGACAAGCACATAGAGCACCGCGGGCGCCGCCATGAAGAACAGGAAGAAGCGGCGGCTGTCGGTAAAGCTGCGGGGCCGCGAGAGCCAGCCGAGGCGCGGTGTCTGCGCGCGCGGCTGCACACCGGTTGATGAGGTCTGGCTCATGGTGGTCAAATTCCTGGCCCATCGGGCCGCTCGTCCAGTCGGGGAGCCCCTCGCCTTTTGGCGAGGGGCTGCGGTCGTGGTTTTGGCCTAGAACAGCTCTTCGGCCTTGGCCTGAGCTTCATCGAGTGCCGCCTGCGGTTCGACGGCGCCCGATAGCACAGCATTGACGGCCGAGCCCAGGATGTCCTGGATTTCCGGATACTCCGGGATACGCGGACGGTAGTCGCCATTGCCGTTTTCATAGGTGGTGGCGATCACGGGCAGGAAGTCGAACTTGGCCAGCAGGTCCGGATCGGTCATCTGGCTCTTGCGCATGAACGAGCCGGCGCCGTCCATGTTGAACTCCTTGTGGATGGGCTTGGAGACCAGCCACTTGATGAAGGTCCAAGCGGCTTCCTGCTGCTTGGCGTCGACGTCGGCATTGATGGCCATGCCCCAGCCGCCAACGCCATATTCAGGCGCCACGCCGTCGCCGACGGGTGCAGTGGCAATCCCCACCTTGCCCACGACATTGGAAATGGCCGGATCGGAATAGCCTGGCGCGCCGACCGACCAGGTCTGCATCATCGCGGCTATGCCCTGGCGGAAGCTCTCTTCACGCCCGCCCCAGTCATATTCGATGGCGCCCGGAGGGGCGGTATCGGCGAACAGTTCCTTATAGACGGCCAGGCTCTTGACGTTTTCCGGCGAATTGAGCGCCGGCATGCCATCGGCGCCCAGGATCGAGCCGCCCATCTGGCTGTTGTACTGCATCCAGTCCTGCGCCACGGCGGCGCCCATCTGGCCATTGGCGACAAAGCCATACTGGTTCTTGGCCGGGTCAGTCAGCGTCTTGGCGTCGGCGACCATTTCTTCCATGGTCTTGGGGACATCGAGGCCCGCGGCCTCGAACAGATCCTTGCGATAGGCCAGCACGTTGGCATAGGCGGCAAAGGGGAAGGCGACATATTTGCCGTCATACTGGCCAAGCGATTCCAGGATCACCGGATAGATATCGTCCAGTTCCAGCTCGGCCGCGTCACGCTTGACCCAGTCGGTCAGGTCCACCGAATACTTGTTTTCGGCATAGGCGCCGGCCCACACGATATCCATGGTCACCAGATCATAGCCCTTGGTGTCGCCCACGAAATAGGCGGTGGTCTTGGTCAGCAGCGTGCCGTAGTCCATGATCTCGACCTTGAGATCGGCACCGGTGGCTTCCTTGAACTCGGGAGCCAGCTTGGCCAGCACGGCGCCGAACTGGTCGTTCTGCGAGGCCAGCGTCAGCGTTACGCCCGCTAGGGGCTTGTCCTGCCCATAGGCCGTGGTGGCCATCAGCGCCAGCAGGCTGGCGCCCAGAACACTTGTCGTCTTTGACAGTCGGAAATTGGCAATCTTCGTCATCTGCACCCTGCCCTTTGGGATTGTTGCACAACCGTGGGCAAAGCTATCTGAGCGATCAGCGCTGTCAAACATAATTTCACATTTATTGCAGCAAATCTAACTCATATGAACATAATAGATCAAAACATTCGCACTCTGCATAAATAATCGGCAAAACAGGTTTGGCTTGCAGCGGCGGGGGTGTCGTGACATCCATGCGATGAAACTCCCGCAAATCCTGAACCATCGAGAGCCCAGATTGCCGAAAACAGGCCAAATATCAGGCATCTAGCTCAATGCGTCGTTCTGCGGTCGGCAGTCATGCCGCCCTATAAGGCGGTAAAGCCATCAAAAATAACAAAATCACACACTTTACAACGCAACGCTGCCCGTTATGGTTCTGGGGAACACTTCCGGGACACCTTTTCATGGCCGAAACGACAGCTGGCGTCTGGATCAAGGGTCCGCTGGCCATTCTCGCCGAAGGGGCGGACAATGGCTTGGTGGTGCGTGATGGGCGCATTGTGGAGCTGGTGCCTAGTGGCGCCATGCCCAAGCTGGCATTCGCCCAGACATTTGACGCCAGCCGCCATGTGGTCATCCCGGGTCTCGTCAATACACATCACCATATGTTCCAGACGCTGACGCGGGCACATCCGGCGGCGATCAACAAATCGCTCTGGCCCTGGATCAAGGCGCTCTATCCCATCTGGGCGCGCGGCATGCGGCCCGATGCCTTCCGCACCGCCTCGCAACTGGCCATGACCGAACTGATGCTGTCCGGCTGCACCTGCGCCTCGGACCATCAATATCTCTTCACGCCCGGTCTTGAAGACGCCATGGATATCCAGGCCGAGGAGGCCGGGCGGCTCGGCCTGCGCATGACCCTCACCCGCGGCGCGCTCGACCTCATGGCCGGCGATGGCGAGCAAGCCGTTGCCCCGCGCGCGGTGATCCAGAAGACCGACGCTATTCTCGCCGATTGCGAACGCATCCTCGGCCGCTATCACGACCGTTCCGATGGCGCCATGCTGCAGGTGGCCCTGGCCCCCAATGCGCCCTTTGACGTCAGCTTCGAGTTGATGGTGGAGACCGCGCGCCTGTCGGCACAGAACGGCTGTGGCCTCCATACCCACCTGGTGGAGACCCGCGCCGAGGCCGATTTCGTGCGCAGCGAGCATGGCTGCGATGCGGTGGATTTCCTCGAGCAATGCGGCTGGCTCAATGAGCGGGTCTGGCTCGCCCATGGCATTCATTTCGATGATTCCGAAGTCGCGCGCTTGGGCAAGCATGGCGTGGGCATCTGCCATTGCCCGACGTCCAACATGGTCCTGGCCTCGGGCACCTGCCGCACCAAGGATCTGGAGGCGGCCGGCTGCAAGATCGGGCTGGGCGTCGATGGTTCGGCCTCCAATGACAATTCCAACCTCATGGAAAGCCTGCGCCACGCGCTGATGCTGGGCCGGCTGACCTATGGCGCTGAGGCCATCACCCATCTCGACGTGCTGAACTGGGCCACCGAAGGTTCTGCGGCGTGCCTCGGGCGCAGCGACATTGGCCGCATTGCCGTGGGCAAGCAGGCGGACCTGGCCTTCTTCACCCTCGATGAGCTGCGCTTTTCCGGCGCCGGCGATGCGCTGGCGGCCCTCGTGCTGTGCGGCGCCCACCATGCCGATCGCGTCATGGTGCAGGGCCGCTGGACCGTCGAAGACGGCCAGCCCGTCGGAATCGATCTCGCCCGGCTGCGCCATGAGCACGGCGCCGCCGCCAAAGCCTTTGCCGAGAGCCTCTAGATCATGACCCAGCCTGCCACCGCACTCCCGCAAACCCCGCCGGCCCTGGCTGCCCTTGAGGCGCAGGTGCGCCGGGACCTTGCCAGCATCGAGGTGCCGCTGCGCCCCTGGGTGCCCGAGCGCCGCATGGCCAGTGGCGAGATCCTGACCGATGTGGTTATCGTCGGCGCCGGGCTGTCGGGCCTCGCCATTGCCTTTGGCCTGATGCGCCAGGGCGTCACCCGCCTACGCGTGCTCGATGCGGCGCCGGTGGGCCGCGAGGGGCCATGGGTCACCTCGGCCCGCATGCGCACGCTGCGCTCGCCCAAGACGCTGAGCGGGCCGGATCTGGGCGTGCCATCGCTGACCTATCGCGCCTGGCACGAGGCCATGTTCGGCGCCGCCGATTGGGACACTCTCGACAAAATCGATCGCTGCACCTGGATGGAATACCTGGTCTGGTTTCGCACCATCGTCGGTATCACCGTCAGCAATGAAACGCGCCTTATGGCGATCACCCCGGCCGAGGACCATATCGCTCTGACGCTGGAAACGCCCGACGGCCCGGCGATCCTGGGCTGCCGCAAGGTGGTGTTGGCCACCGGCATCGAGGGCGCCGGCGGGCTGCATGTGCCGCCGCTGATCGCCAAGAGCCTGCCGCGTGAGCGTTGGACACACAGTGGCGAACTGCTCGACCTTGACCGACTCAAAGGCAAATCCATCGGCGTCATCGGCGCCGCAGCCTCGAGCTTTGACTGGGCCGTGGCCGCGCTTGACGCCGGCGCCGCAGAAGTCACCATGCTGGCGCGAAGCGCCGCCCTGCCGCAGACCGAGATCCTGGACTGGTCCAACTTCCCCGGATTTCTCAATCACTTCGCCGATCTTGATGATGCGTTGCGTTACCAATTCGCGCGTCGCATGTTCGCCTTCAAGACGCCGCCGACCATGGAAATGTACACCCGCGCCACCGCCAGCCCGGCCTTCCGCTTCGTTGGCGGCGCGGCGCTCGAATCGGCCACGATGGAGGGCGGCAGCATCGCGCTCACCGCCGGCGGCCAGGCCTATCGCTTCGACCATCTGCTGCTCGGCACCGGCTATGCCGTCGACATCAGCCAGCGCCGCGAACTCACCGGCCTCATC
>JAHJOS010000254.1 GCA_018820005.1 Alphaproteobacteria bacterium
AAGGCCAGCACCAGCAGCGCGAGGACCGCCAGAGCAAGGGCCGCGCCGATCAGTGCCGGCCGCCAGCTGCGGGTGATCCCGACAGCCAGCACGATGGTGAAGGCTTCAACGACCTCGACCAGTGAGGCCAGAAACGAAGCGGTGAGGGTGGAAAGGATGGCCGTGAGGGATGTCATATCGGAGTAAGGCCTCCAGGTTTGCAGGCATATCTCAGGCAACCAGCAGAACCGTCCGGTCCCGCTTGTGAATGGGCGGTCCTTTCATACCAAGCTTCTAGCTTTGGCACCAGAAACCGGCCCCAGATGCCGAGGTCGCAGACCACAGTTTTAAGAAGCACGACGGTCCCCGAGGCGACCTGCGATCGGGCAAGAACGTTCCTGAACAGTCCGAAGGGCAGAAGGAATTATCCACGGCATCGAGGCCCAATGCAAATCGCCTTTCTTGAAACCAGCCATCGTTGGCAGTTACCAAAAAATGTCGACTCACAACTGCTGAACTGTCCCCTGTAAAAATAATGCGGAGACAGTTTCATTCTGTAGCAATGGCGTTATTGGCCGTAACCAGGAGAATGTCTCAGATCATTAGCTGCAAAGATCATCCGTTGGACGTGTGCATAAGCACACGTCCAAGAAAACGGCCAGTCTCATTGACCACTTATGTCGCTGATAGCATGAGGTCGAACCCGCAAATTACAGGGATGCGTTCTCGCCATCGGGCTCGGCCTGCTCCGCGCTTGTAGCGTTCATATTGCTACCCACCTTGACGGCGCTTGCTTCGGCCCGTTCCTCGGCGACCTGGCATTTATCGATATTGGCGTTGCGCACCGACCAGTCATAGGTGGACAGGTTCTCCATCAGCGAAACTGGCGGATTGGCTGTCATGGTGCAGTTTGCTGGTGCTGCGCTGGCAGGCGTGGCGATCGCGAAACCGCCAGCGGCCAGCAGGCCTGCAACGGCGAGGGCCTTGGAGATTTTGTGCGAAATGATGATCTTGTTCATGGGTGTTGTCCTTGTTCAGTAGGGAAGTGTCAAACCGCGACATGTCGTCGGTCACTTCCTTCTTACCCCCAGAGGTATCTCATCCCGCCTTTACGGCCACATGGCTGGCGGCTTACCGATCGGACAAGTTTGAGTTGCTTCTCAGAAACCGGTTGGCATTTCTTTGACAACAGCGCCAATGCTGTTGGCGAGTGTAGCTTGAGCCAGCAATATCGTACGGATGCGTCCGTTTTTGCATGCAGACTGTCGCAGAGACTGAACTCAAGCAGACACCAACAGAGTCGTTGGATTGAGTGTCAAACACCCTTGGCAGGAGCACGAACCGAACCGCGTCGAGAGGCCTGCCAGGTAAGCACAGCGACGACCAAGATTAGCGCTGCCAATCCCAGGCTCACAGGCCCTGTGCCCCAGTCCAGACCGCCACGGTCTGCGCCAACGCCCATCCAGTCGGCAAACGAGGCGCCAACCGGACGCGTCAAGACGTACGCCGCCCAGAATGCGCCGACGCTTGTGCTGCCCGAACGCCAGTACAAAAAGCAAGGCATAATGATGGCGGCCGAGAACAGAAGCGCGCTGGCGAGAAACCCCAAACCGAAGCTGCTGGCGACCAGGTCACCGATCGCGGTACCCAGAGCAAATGTAGCCACCACTAGTGCCCAGTAGAATAGCTCTCGGCGTCGATTATCGATCGAGACAAAGGTTAGCGTGCCCTCGCGCCGGTGCCATAGGAAGAATACCGCAGCGACGGCCAGAGCAAAGGCCACGGTAGATATGGCATAGGGAACGCCTGCCGCAACGTGGATGACGTCCGCGACCATGGTGCCAAAAATACTGACCAGGATGAGCACCAACCAGTATAGCATGGGCCGCAATCGGGCCGTCGCGAGCTGTGTCAGAAGCGCCGCCAGAAACAAGGCACCCATAACGGCCACCGCGAGGGGCGGATCAAACCGGCGCACCAGGAAATCCGAAGTGGTTTCGCCCATGCCTGTGGTGAGCAGTTTGAGGATCCAG
This sequence comes from Alphaproteobacteria bacterium, assembly GCA_018820005.1. Lineage (GTDB taxonomy): Bacteria > Pseudomonadota > Alphaproteobacteria > Rhizobiales > Devosiaceae > Devosia. The sequence continues at coordinate 2,013 of JAHJOS010000254.1, forward strand.
AACGAGACAGTGACCCCGGGAACCTTGGTGGCGATGGTGTCGCCCCAGAATTGATGCTTTTTGGCGTGTTCGATCATTTGTTTTCAATGCCATCCATATTAGGCAACAAAGGCAATTGGCGTGACGCACCACGTTCCCGTCGGCGGGCCGATCGTCGCTGTGGGTCGAGATGGCAAGGATATCTCGACCACTCAGCCAAATCGGCAAGGTCATTTCTGACCCTGCCGGTGAAGCGCATCTTATGTTCAAATCGATCCCGCCCGGGGGTATGAAATTGGGCAGGGCAGACCAGTCGTCCAGTTAGGTTTCCACCGCTACTGCAGCTCCTTGAGCCTTTGTAGAGGATCGATCTGCACTTCGCGCAGGGCATTGAGGACCGCTATGGTCATGGCCACCAGGCCGACTGCAATCGCTGTACCCAGATAGGCCCATGGCACGGAGATCGTTTCGGGTGGTGGGTCGAACACGCCCTGCAGTACCTTGACCAGAATGGTGGCAATCAGCGTTCCCGTGGCCAGTCCAAGCACGGCGCCACCGGCGAATACCAGTGTGCCTTCCACCCAGACAAAGGGTGCCAGCTGGCGTGCCTTGGCCCCGAGTGCCGCCAGAATGGCAAAGCTTCGGCGGCGATCGGCGAGGCCGAGCGCCAGCACAAGTCCGCCGGCCCCTGCCACCATGAGGACAGCAAAACCAAGTTCAAGCCTGGTTAGGCCGCCTAGGTCTACCGCCGTCAGGCTTGACCCGATGATGTGGGTGGCATCGGCCAGGCTGGTCACCTGGATGCCAGGCAGGTCTTTGACCAGGCGCTGAGCCGCGGCCTTGACCGTGGCCATGTCGCCATTTGTGCGCAGCAGCACCACTTCGCGGGAATCTACCGCCGTCATCTTGGCGACGTAGTCGGCATTGGCCACGATGAAGCTGTCCCGGGGGGCGGTTGGGAATTCCCCGACAATGCCGGCAAAGGTGAACGGAATGGCGTGATACTGGTGGTCCGGGCCCTGCAACCTCAGATTGATCGTATCCCCCAACTTGAGCTGATAGTCGTTGACGGTTTCGTCCGAGACCAGTGCCGCCGATGGCATTTCGGCCAGCTTGGCCAGGGTCGCCGCCGCATCACCATTCTGAAAATAGGCATTTGCCATTTCCGTTGCCTTGCCGATTGTATTGGGGTCGATGCCATAAAGATCCTGCAGATCGGTACCGACATAGGCAAAGCGGTGCTGTATGGCTTGGGCATTGGCGACGCCAGGCAAAGCAGCAAGCTGCGGCAACTGGTTGCCGGCCGGCGCTCCTGTCGACCCTGTCACCGTTACGTCAGCACCGTTGGTCAGCTCGGCGTCGACCCGGGCCTGACCCTGGTAGGTGGTATTGAAGATGGCCGTCGAGTCAGCAAACGCGAAAGCCAGGGCGGTCAGTGCCACGCCGCCGGCAACGCGACGACGCTGCCGGGCGAGTGAAGCCGTCACCGGACCCGACAGTGAACCCGCCAGCGGTGCAATCATCGCCGCAATGAACCCACGACCTTTGTCGAGCAGCAGTTCAGAGAGGCGCATGGTCAGCAGGCCTGCGCCGATCCAGAGGCATATCGGCGCCAGAAACGCGGTGTAGTCGACCGAGGTAGCGGCCACGCCTTCGGGTGCCAGCACAACCTGGTATCCGGTCGCGGCAGTTCGCCAGAATACCAGCCCTGACAGCACCAGCAGAAAGACGTCGAGATAGAGCGTCTGCCACAATGGCGCTGCACGACTGCCAACCGTTTGTCGCGACTGGACGATGGAAAGGGTTCGGGCGGTTTGCCAAGACGGCACTTCGATAGCGGCCAGCGCCAGCAGGATGCCGGCAAGAGCCGACCCCGCCAGCCAGAGCGCACCCTGCGACGTGAATGCAGTGTTGCCGAGTGACAGCCGTGACAGTAGTTCGGCAAGCACCACGCCCAGAGCGGCGCCGCCCAGACCAGTCAATAGGGCTTCCAGCGCTGCAAAGCGCAGAATTGTCGTCATCGGCGCGCCGCGCAGTCGCAGCAGCGCCTGTTCGCGCCGACGTCGGTCAGCGCCAGAGGCGGTCACCGCAAGGGTGAGAAGGATGCCAAGAGCAATGCCCGGTGCCCCCAGGAACAAGAACAGGACGCGGGCATAGAGGGCGTCGCCACGCGCAGCGTCCAGCGTCGCTCCCAAATTGTTGGCTAGGAGCGCGGACCCGGCGACGCGTGCCTCAAGATTATGACCCATACCCGTCACGTCGACATAGGCGGCGTTGGGATCATTAGAGAGGGCCGAATGATCGAGCACCGCGTGCAGCTGCGTTCGAATGCTGTCGGGCCGCGATTGGGCCTGGGTGCCAAAAAGCGACTGCCACTCGGCTAGCGGCAAGATGACGGCATTGTCAGGCGGGGCCTGCGGCTTGGCGCCGGCGGGAACACCGACCGCCTGAAACAGCGTATCGGCACTGGTCAAGTCAACAACGCCGGTTACCTTCACCTGTGCGTCGGGCTGGCCGACGCGATGCAGGGTGATCGAATCCCCAGGCCCCGCGTGCAGATTGGCAGCAGTTTGCTGGAGCAGCACAGCGCCGTCATAGCTGCCAGTCAAAAGCCGGAATCCACGGGTGAAGCTCTGCCGGTATCCATCACCAAGTCCGAGCGCCTTGCCGGCGCCTGTGGCCTGGATGCTGTCCGTCTTGAACTCGAAGCCAGCGACATCGGCATAGGCCGCAGTTACCATTGTCGACACGGGCGCTGCATCCTTGATCGCCGCGGTGACCTTTGCGGTGTCGGCGCCGGGCACCAGTTCCACCTGCCAGTCCACCGGGACTGAGGTGATTGCACGTTGGGTCATGCTGGCGCCACTGTCGCGCATGAAGACCCCCAACGAGGCCAGCAGCGCTACCGTCAGCGCAATCCCCGCTATGGCGCCGCCAATGCGGCCGCCCCGGGTCTTCAAAAGCCCGCCAATCCATGCAGTGTTCATAATGCCATCTCCTGACGGGCGGTACTGAGACGGCCATGATCCATTTGCCAGCCATGAGGCAGCCTGTCCGCTATCGCTTGATCATGCGTTGCAATCAGCAGCGCAGCCCCGCTCGCCTCGGCCCAGGAGATCAGGGTTTCCATGACAGCTGTCCCGGTGGCGCGATCGACCTGACCAGTGGGTTCATCCGCAATCACCAGATCAGGCTGGCCGACGATGGCGCGGGCCAGCGCCACCCGCTGGGCCTGACCGCCCGACAATTCCTCTGGAAGCTTGCCCGCCAGGTCTTCAAGGCCGAACAATCCCAAAGCCTCGAGGGCTTTACCGTCACGGTCCACGGCCACGCCAAGTAGCGCCAGTGGTAAGGCCACATTCTCGAGAACGCTCAACGTCGGCAACAGACTTGGCGACTGGAACATGACTGCAATCCTTCCCGGTCTGAGATCCTCACGCGTGCCGAGCGCTGGCCAGCTGAGATCGCCGGCAGACGGGATATCGATCCCTGATATGAGATGGAGCAGCGTCGATTTCCCGCTGCCCGATCGTCCCGCTATGGCAATGCGGTCGCCGAACGCGATTTCAAAGCTTGCCGGGGCGACAGCCTGTACGCCTGTGCCACCTTGCTCGAAGCTGCGCGAGACATTCTTGCCGACTACCAGTGCCTGCGATTCTTGGGTGGTGTTCACTGTTCAACTCTTCCGTCGCGAATGGCGATGATGCGATTTGCCTCTGCGGCCAAAACGCGGCTGTGGGTGGCAACCAGAATGGCGACCCCCTGGGCCGCACGGCTCTTGAGGACATCAAGGATGGCCTGCTCGGTCTGGGCGTCCACCTCGGCAGTCGGCTCATCGCAGATCAGGATTGCCGGTTCGGCCGCCAGTGCCACGCAAAGCCCAGCGCGGGCTGCCTCGCCGCCCGAGAGCTGGGCGGGCCGGGCGCCCCCGCGATGGGCGATCCCGACCACTTCCAGCAGGCTCTCTGGATCGCTTGTCAGGTCTTTTTTGGCGAGGTCTCGCTGCAAGGCGATGTTTTGCGCGATGGTAAGATGATCGACCAGATTGCCCGATTGCATCAGCATGCCAATGTGGCGTGCCCGCAACCGGGCCCGACGTGTCTCCGAGCGCCGGGTCAGGCGCTCTCCCATGACCTCGACATGGCCACCATCGGGGGTGTCGAGGCCAGCAAGACAGGCCAAAAGCGTGGATTTGCCACTGCCCGACGGACCGGTCAGGGCCACGAATTCTCCGGTCACCAACGTCAGGTCGAGCCCCCTGAGCGCAGCGGTCTCATCGTCACCATCGTGAAAGAAGCGGTAGAGCCCGCTGGCGGTCAGGGCCACCATGCTATTTGACTCGCACGGAATTGGACATCATGCGCCACTGATCGACATTGTCGGCACCCAGTGGCGCCCGCATGTCCAGACTTGCTAGCTTGCCGTTGCCGTAGATGAGGAAACGCACGGCTTCGAGTCGTATCTGCTTGCTGGTGACGGCATTGGGTTCGGAGTTGACGGCGTAATCGATACGAACGGCATCGCCGCCGTCGAGCTTGACCTGCTTGATGTCGGCAATCTCGACAGCGCGCCCGTTCGCCGTGAGATCGGCCGCATCGCCGGATGTTGCATTGGCGACTGTCGGTGCACTGCTGGCGGAGGTAACGTCGACGGTGACGGTATTATACTTGTCAGAGAACACCGCACCATTGGCCGTATCATTACGCGACCAGCCTTCCGGCACCTGCAATGTTGCGCCTTTGGGCGCTGTGTAGGTGATGAAAATCTGATTGTCAGGGATATCGCCCGGTGGATTGTGCTCTGCAGCAATCGGGGCCTCGCCAGCCACCGCTGGCATGGCCGACCCGACCGCAAGCAGCGATGTCAGCGCGACGACCAAGACGGCGGTACGGTTGCGGAAATGGGGCATGAGGGTCTCCTGTGAGTGGTCCAGCTAAGCACGCTGGTCCCGTTCAGCTTCTCCTCGCCGCCTCTCGGTGGTCTTGCCGCGCCCTTACCGATTGGTAAGGTTCGATTGAACGCGTGGCACGGCCTCTTGAATTGGAGGCTTAAGGATTACCTGCCGGTGCCCGGGCGGAAATAACGAACGGGATGTCGAGGATGACGGCACTGGCCATTGCCTGATCCACCAGATAAATTGAGGCATGAACACACGCACCGACTGGCGCCAACAGATGATTGCGTGGGCACGGTCGATCAAACGTGACGTGGTGGCCCTCTGGATCGCGGCACGGGATCGGCGGGTACCATGGTATGCAAAGCTCGCCGCCGGATGCGTCGCGGCCTATGCACTCTCACCGATTGATTTGATCCCCGATTTCATCCCGGTGCTCGGTTATCTTGACGACATTATCCTGGTGCCGCTCGGGATTATTCTGACTGTGCAGTTGATCCCTGCGGCATTGATGGCCGAGTTTCGAGCAGCGGCCGAGGCAAGACAGGGACGCCCGGGAAGCCGGATCGGTGCTGCGGTCATCATCGTGATTTGGCTAGCGACGGCCGCCTTGCTGATCTGGATCTTTTTGGTTCGGGGGACCAGAACTGGATAGTCGACGTGCCCGCCGGCATCGCGCACCTCCTGCATTTGGCTATTAATGACCGCTTTCGGTTTTGAGCGTTTTGACCGCGAACATCAGAAAGGGGGTCGGAAGCGGAGGGACGGCAACGCGCCCCATTCCGGTCCTTAAGCGCCGAGATGCGATACCCCAAAACCGGACCTTGCCGCGTGACGGCGACAGCTTCACAGAAGCAGGGCGCAGATAGTTGGTCTTCCCGCACCAAGACCTGCAGGCGGGCACCATTCTCATCTGAACAGGGGATGCCAAGGATGCCCCTAAAATCCTAGTTTGCATTTGCCAACAATCACGATGGGAAGGACCAAATGTATTCTCATGCCCACCGGCATCGCCGCCGCGTGATGCTCCTGGCGCTGGTGATAGCCTTGGCAGGCGCGATCCTGACCACGATGATAGTGTTGCCCAAGGCGAAGACCGAAGACATGGCCCGTGCAGCAGTGGTGATCGAGATGCCGCGTGCCTTCGGAGGCGACTGTCGAGCCATGACAGCAAGTACGTCCGGTGTACTTTCAGCGATCCAGCTGGCTACGGGTTAACGTTTGCTTTCGCCGTTCCACCCTCAGGAGACCCACCATGTTTCAGCCTCTGTTTGGAGCGGCACTGCTAGCCCTTGCTCTTTCTCTACCCGCACATGCCGAGTTTCCCCGCGAAGGCGTGCCTTCGGTCGCCAACGGCCAGTCGTCTCCTTTTGTGGGGGCTTGGTCCATAGGCTTCCCGGAAGGGGATGGCATGATCAATGGCGCCCCCCCAGTCAGCTGCGAAGCGCCGGTCATGTTGCAAGCAGACGGGGAATACGACCTGGTCTATGTGTCGCCCGGGGGGCAAGAGGTCGCCTTCGCCCTGATGGAATTTTCCGGACGCACGACCTGGCTACCGGCTGAGGGAGAGAGCTTGATCGCTGTATGGACCGGCCCGGACGAGTTCTTTAGCTACACCGTCGAGCTGACCACCGGACGCGCCCGCTGGGATGATCCTAGGGTCTATCGCCGCTGCGCCGACACGGGGAGTCCTGGCTAATCGGGCACGGCGCTTCGGCTGGGCCTCAAAACGCAGACAATAACCTTAGGTTCAGCATAAGGATGACCGCGACCATGACATGCCTAGCCCAACGCCTTCTGCTCACGACTTTGGCAGTCATTTTTTGTGGAAGCGTCGCCGCTGATGACGCCGTCAACCGGGAAAACTACGTCAAACTGCGGGCAGCGCGGCTGATGGATCAGGGCGACTGCGTCCCTTACTGGTACAGCCAGGTAATGGCACTTGAGGAGGTTGCGGTCGATATCGCTCACGACATCAAGGACCATACAGCCTTGTTGTCGCCGGCGACGACTGCGGAAGAACTTGGTCGGTCCATTGCCGCGCTGGACGAAGAGGCCGCGAAGATGGCGAGCAGCCTCGACTGCGAACAGTCGGGACGAGACCTGACGAGTTTCGGCCAGAGTGTTGGCTGGATCCGCGTTCTGCGGGATATTGTAATTGCCAAGCATATGCATGTTTCCCCACCCTATGCCGGCATCGATTTCGTACTGGTAAGTAGCGATATCGATGGACTGATCATTCTCGAGAACAAGATAGGCCGGGAATTTGGCGCAGACTTCGAGTCGGTGAAGGCCCGAGCAACGCAGGAGGCAACGGTCAGGCTCCAGTTCATGCTCGATCAAGAGAACGCCGCCGACCCCGAAAGCGAAACAGCTGACCCGTCTGCGGCCCATCAGGACGATGCCAGGCGCCTAAAAAAGCTTGTGTCCGACCTCGTCGAGCATGCCGCTGCGGAATGGCTCCTCGCCGAAAACGGATTCGTGCTGCGGTCCAGTGCGGACGGACAGAATGGTGCAATGACACTTATTCCATTTTCCGATCCGACACTGGAATTTCCAGTGCTTTCGGTAGGTCACACGCTGCTGTTAGATGGTCTCGGGGTGGCCGCACGTGCGGTGACCTTTGCAACCGACGACCAGATTCAGATCATCCTGTCCGGGCCGAACCGACGCTTCTTCATAGGCGGAAAGGCCCTCCTCACGTCATCGCTTGGAAACGGAGCGATCTTTGAAGGGAAAAGTACTGAGTGTGCGGGCTTGGGCCATGTGTGTTTCGGTTTCGGACAGGACGCGCGCGACGCCGTGAGCCGGGCATCAGATCAGGACAGGTTCAACCTCTGGCTGGGCGGGGCGACCCAGACGCTACCAACCAATGTGATGGAAGAGTCCGATAACCAGATCAAAGGCATGCAGGTGTTGGCTGGCGAGCCGCCGCTCGGGGCCAATGCCGGGGGCGGGCAAAGCGACCTGGCCGAGCCGACCATAAACGCCCCATTCTCAGCCGAGACGGTGGAAAAATTCCTTCTTGAAATACAAAACCAGCAAGAAATTTTAGAGGGGACCGTGCCATCTCGTATCGAATAGGTCAAAATCGCCGGCGATTTCAGGCCGCAGCGGCAACCTGTGTGGTCCCTTTTCGCAGACCGATGCTGCGTTGGGCAGGATTTGCGTCGCCAAGCTTTGATCCTGGCCAACGCGGAGGCTAGGGCTATTCCATGACTGGGCGAGGCAGCTCTGGCTACTGGTTGGTTGCCGTTTGCGCGGACATTCGCCACCGTCCATTCGCATCCTTGGAAAAGCAGATACCGCTTGCATAAGGCTTGCTGAATTCCGTCATTTCAAAATTCAGGTAACCAGAGCCGCCTTCCGGCAGGTGAATCGCGATCCATCTCCCCGGTGCTTCGGTATCATAGTCGAGGCCATAGAGCAGGTTTGGCTCCAAAGTGGCAGCGACGGATGCCCCTTGCCCTGGCAGCGTCAGCACGGCGATGGGTGACTCGACGAAGAAAAAGCTCGATGTTTGCGTATCGAGCCGCTCGCCTAGAGCCGTCACGGCTGATCGATCAAAGCTGCGATAGCCATAGGTGCAGATCGCATCCTCGAGCATTGGATCGCGGCCCCACCTCTGTCCGTCGGTGAGAGCGCGGATGATGAAATCCCGTTCCGCCTTGGCGGCATAGGGCGTAACGTCCCTGCCGTCGAACGGCTGCTCGTAGATGCCGCCAATATTGTCGGCCAGGGCCGCGAGCGCCAAACCTACTGTATCGAATGGCCCGATCTGCTCGGTACGCCGCAGAAGCCCCAGTTCCAGTGCCCCATCGATAAGCGTAAGCCGTGGTGCCAGCCCGGCCGCAATTGCTTCTTGATCGCCGCGTTGCACCGCATCGAGCAAGGCGGATGCGGCCTGCACCAGGTCTGGCGGCGGGATGATGAGGTTCGCAGAGGCCAGAGGCACGGGCTCATAAGGCTCACCTGAAGTCGCCGGCAAGGCCGACGCGGCAATGACAAACATGGCGGTGGCTAGAAGGGGAGTTCGCAAGGCAGGTCCTCTTCGTGGTTGACACGTCATCGCGTCAATTCTGTGCTGGATCATCGTTCGATATCGTTAGGGCCTCGACGGTGGTATGCAGACTCCGTCGTAGCCTCGTCCGTGGACCGATGGCATTCGGGACGGTCTCGCCGGTGGATGGCAGGCAACCACAGTCAGGCCTCCCGGGTTTCCGGGCAGGGATGAAAGCTTGGTCTCCCCTGGCTCAAAATGGGCGACCTGACCTGGCGCGAGCGTATGTGCCTGTGCGCATTCCATCGGGTTGACCTCGCCCTCCAGGCATAGTCCGACGACAATGGGCTCATCGCAGATATTGGTCACCTCACGCGGTTGAACCTGCCCGAGCATGCCACGGGTGCAGTGGTTCACATCTGCAAGCAGTGAGGGGCGCTGATAGCTGCCGGTCACCCGGTCGACAAGAGTCGGTACCAGCGCGGCAGCTGCCACGCCGATCAACGCCCCGGCCCAAAGTGGAACACGTCTTGGCAAGGCCTTGGTATTGCCGATAGAGAGCACCGCAAAACCCGCC
>JAHJOS010000255.1 GCA_018820005.1 Alphaproteobacteria bacterium
CCTGCGCCAGTGCCTCGACGTCCTTGCCAGCAAGTCCGAGTGCTGTGCCAACGGCGGCCATTTCGGGCAGGCAGGCTGCGCGGTTGTAGGTCATCACATAGGGCAGCACGCAGGCTACGCCGAGGCCATGGGCGGTATGGGTGATCGCGCCGACCGGATATTGGATGGCATGGGCCGCGGCCGTTCCGGCGGTGCCGAAGGCGCAGCCGGCAGCCATGGCGGCCAGCATCACATCGGCGCGGGCAGCGGCGTTGCCGCCATCCTTGACCGCTGTTTCAAGACTTTGGCCCAATAGGCGGATCGCCATCAGGGCAAAATGGTCGGTGAGGACGCTCTTGCCGATGAAGACATGCTGTTGGGGCAGGGTGGCATCATCCGCGCGACGCAGGGCCGTGAAGGCCTCGATGGCGTGGGTCAACGCATCGGCGCCGGCTACCGCGGTCAGGCCCGCCGGGCAGGTCAGGGTGAGGTCGGGGTCGCAAATGGCTGATGTGGCGACCAGGAAGGGGCTCGAAATGCCCACTTTGAGCGTGCGCACCGGGTCGGAAATCACTGCGACCGGGGTCACTTCGGAGCCGGTGCCGGCGGTGGTTGGCACGGCGATGATGGGCAGGACCGGGCCGGGCACTTTGAACTCACCATAGTAGTCGCCGAGCACGCCGCCGTGGCTGAGCAGCAGGGCGGCGCACTTGGCCATGTCGAGGCAGGAGCCGCCGCCGATGCCGATAACGAGATCGGGGGCGAAGGATCGTGCCGCCTCGACGCAGGCTCCAACGGTGTCGCTGGGGACATCGGGCAGAACGCAATCATAGATCGAGATTTCGAGACCTGATGCCCGCAGGTTGTCCATCATTTCGGCAAAGCTTGGTGTGGCCGCGAACCGCTCGTCAGTGCAGACCAGCGCACGACGCCCCGCTTTGGCTGCCACGGCACCAAGCGCGTGGCGCTGGCCGCTGCCGAACAGGATTTCGCGCGGCAATCTCAGCGCGCCAAATAACGACATAGCCAATTTCTCCCCCCGCCTCGCCGCTTTGCTACACAACCGATATAGGATCGTATAGGATATAGTATTGTCGGCGGCTCACCATCGTGCTAGATGATTGCCGTGTCAAGAGTGGCGAGCGGACGTATGAAATCGACTGTAATAAGCCGTCCCGGCGGCGATGCGTCCGGGGGCATTGCCCGGCCCAATAGCCTGGCGGGAGACGTCTATGACGCGATCTTCGCGCAGCTGATGTCGCTCGAGATCGCACCCGGCGCCCGGATCACCGTGGACAATCTCGTGCGCGAGCTCAACGTGTCGCATACGCCGATCCGCGAAGCGCTGGGGCGGCTCGAGGGGGAGGGGCTGGTGCTGCGCGCGCATCTGGTGGGCTACCGCGCCGCGCCGCAGGTGAGCCGGGATCGTTTCGACGAACTCTATGAATTGCGGATGTTGCTCGAGCCGGAGGCTGCGGCCAAGGCAGCGGCGCGCATCGACGATGCGGGTCTGGCTACATTGCAGCAACTGGCTGGCGTCATGGCGTCCGACGCGGGCCAGAGCGAACAATTGCGCTACTCGGACTTTGCCCGCCAGGACGCCGAGTTCCACGACCTGATCCTGGAAATTGCCGGCAACGGTCTGATCCGGGACGCGCTGCGGATGCAGCATACGCACTTCCACATCTTTCGCCTGATGTTCCACCGCCGCGTCACCGTCGAGGCGCTGGATGAGCATGAGGCGCTGCTTGAGGCATTCCGGCGCCGGGATCCATCCATGGCGCGCGAGGCCATGGCGATGCACATCCAGAATTCCCGCACCAGGCTGCTACCGGCCTTTGTCTGACGTCCGCGAAGACGGGCGCCGACAAGCGGCCTTACCCAAAGCCGGCGCCTGCGCCGGGACTGCCCAATAACTGACAACAAGGAGGAACAGAAATGGCCGGCAAGAAAATCCTGATGCTCACGGGTGAATTCACCGAAGAATATGAGATCTTCGTCTATCAGCAGGGCATGATGGCAGTGGGCCACACGGTCCATGTCGTGTGCCCCGACAAGAATGCGGGCGACCGCATCAAGACCTCCCTGCACGATTTCGAGGGCGACCAGACCTATACCGAAAAGATGGGGCATTACGCCGACATCAACAAGACGTTTTCCGAAGCCCTGGCGCAGCTCGACCAGTATGACGCGGTCTATTGCGCTGGTGGCCGTGGTCCGGAATATATCCGCACCGACAAGCGCATTCAGGCCATGGTCAAGCACTTCCACGATGCCAAGAAACCCATCTTCACCATCTGCCACGGCGCGCAGATCCTGATTGCGGTCGATGGCGTCGTGCGCGGCAAGCGCGTTGCCGCCCTGGCCGCATGCGAGCCGGAAGTGACGCTGGCCGGCGGCACCTATGTGGACCTGTCACCCACCGACTCCCTGATCGACGGCACCATGGTTTCGGCCAAGGGCTGGACGGCTCTGGCCGCCTTCATGCGCGATTGCCTCAAGGTGCTCGGCACCGAGATCAAGCACGCCTGATCGACCTGACAAACGAAGACAGCGCCCTGATGTTCGCATCGGGGCGCTGTCTTTCTGGCGGGTCCAACAGGCGCTGGCGCGGGAAAGACGTGGGCTGGTTTCCTTGCCTCGGGGGTGCCCCCGACCCAAATGGACATTTTGTGGCCCGCGACAATGCAGTCGACACCCTCCCCCTTGTGGGGAGGGATCAAGGGTGGGGGTGGCTTGGCCCTGATATCGGGGCTCTCGGCACCCCCTCCCAACCTCCCCCATCAAGGGGGAGGTGCCGTCCGGAGCATGGGCGAGATATTGCCACAGTCCTAGCCCGCGTGCCTGAGGTTGATGCCGCTGGCGCCATCGAACAGCACGACCTTTTCGGGGTGCCAGGAGAAGCGGACTTCCTCATCGATCTTGAGGCTGGTCTGGGTGGGGACGGTTGCCTGCAGCAGGCTGTCGCCCAGGCGCAGGGTGACGATCTTGGCGACGCCGTGGTTTTCGACGTCATGGACGCGCGCGGCAACGGGCGCACCGCCTTCGAGATAGAGATCTTCGGGCCTAATGCCAAAGGTCAGTGCGCGGCCGGCGGCAGCGTCGTGCCCATCAAAGGGCAGGCGCTGGCCCGCAGCGGTTACGGCCGAACCTTGCTCGACCTGCCCATTGATCAGGTTCATCGGCGGCGAGCCCACGGCGCGCGCCACAAAGGTATTGACCGGATTGGCATAGATCTCGTGCGGCGTGCCGGTCTGCACCAATTGCCCATTGTTGAGCACGCCGATCTTGTCACCCATGGCCATGGCCTCGACCTGGTCGTGGGTGACGAACAGGAAGGTCGCGCCCAGATTGACCTGCAGGTTCTTGAGCTCGGTGCGCAGTGCCTCGCGCAGCTTGGCGTCGAGGGCCGAGAGGGGCTCGTCCATCAGGAATACGCGCGGTCGGCGCACGATGGCGCGGCCGATTGAGACGCGCTGCATTTCGCCGCCCGACAGCCGATCGACCTTGCGGTCCATCAGGTGCTCGATGCGCAGCGTCTTGGCGACGCGATCCACCTGCGCCTTGATTTCGTCGGGGCTGGACTTGCGGATCGGGGACTTGAGCGGGAATTCGAGGTTCTCGCGCACCGTATAGCGCGGGTAGAGCGAATATTGCTGCAGCACCAGCGCCACGTCGCGCTCGGCCGCTCCCCAGTCGCCGACATCCTGCCCATCGATGAAGATCTGGCCGGCGGTGGGTTTTTCGAGGCCTGCCACCAGCCGGAGCGTCGTGGTCTTGCCGGCGCCGGTCTGGCCGAGCAGCACGAAGAACTCGCCATCGGCGATTTCGAGGTCGAGATCCTTGAGGGCGACGTGGTTGCCGAAGGTCTTGGAGATGCCTTTAAGTCGAATATGCGCCATCAGAGCCTGATCCCCAGAGAGCTGCCGGTTGTGGTGTCGAAGAAATGGGCCTGTCCCGGATCGATCCTGGTCCAGACCGTGGCGCCCGGGCCGGGCACAAAGCCGCTCTTGGTGCGGGCGCGCAGGACGCCGTCGCCGACCTTGAGATCGACGATGTCGTGTGAGCCAAGTGGCTCGATGATGCCGGCTGTGACCTCGACATAACCGTCCTGGGGCGCATGGGCGACGAGAACGCCCTCTGGGCGGACCCCGAGCTTGAGCTTGCCCTGGTGCGCGCCGGCGTCCCTGAGCTTGCCCGACAGGGCAGGCGGGAAGGCAAAGCTGCGGCCGCCGAGACTGACGCCGACGCCGGTGGCACCCTCGGCAATCTCAACATCGGCCAGGTTCATCACCGGGCTGCCGACGAACTGGGCGACGAACATGTTCACCGGATAGCGATAGACCTCGTCGGGCGTGCCGACCTGCTGCAGCAGGCCCTCGTGCATGACCACGATGCGGTCCGCCAAGGACATGGCCTCGACCTGGTCATGGGTGACGTAGATCGAGGTGGAACCGTTCTCGACATGGAGGCGCTTGAGCTCAACCCGCATGCTTTCGCGCAGCTTGGCGTCGAGCGAGCCGATCGGCTCGTCGAGGAGGATCGCCTTGGGCCGGCGCACCAGCGAGCGGCCGATGGCCACGCGCTGCATGTCGCCGCCTGACAGTGCCGACGGACGGCGGTTGAGCAGGCCGGTAATGCCCAGCGAGGCGGCAACCGACTGCACCATGCGATCGACTTCGGCCCGGCTCTGGCGCACCGCGCGAAGCGGGAACGCCATGTTCTCATAGACCGTCAGATGCGGATAAAGCGCATAGTTCTGAAACACGAACGCGACGTCGCGCTCGGAGGCATGGACATCCTGCACTGCCTTGCCGTCGATCAGGATGTCGCCGGAATCGATGCCCTCGAGGCCGGCAATGGCCCGCAGCGTCGTGGTCTTGCCGCAACCCGATGGGCCGAGCAGGACCACGAATTCCTGGTCCTTGACGGTCAGGTCGACCTCGCGGATCACATGAACCGGGCCGAAATGCTTGTCGATCTTGCGGAGCTGGATTTCAGTCATGTCCGCCACCCATGCCAACGGTTTGTGCAATCGAGACCGGCCCGGTGTCGTCCTCATCCACGGCCTGCTCGGGCGCTGGAATGTGGACCGAGATATTGAAGCCGATCAGGCCGATCAGCATCACCAGCACGCTCCAGGCATGCAGGAATTCCACCCAGGGCTGGCAGAGGAACACGATGCCCGCGACCATCAGCGTGATGGAGGCTGGACCGAAGTATTTCTGGTTGAATTGTGGACTGATCATTTGCGGATTGCACCAAAGCTCATGCCGCGCAGCAGGTGGTTGCGGAGCAGGAAGGTAAAGATGGCGACGGGTAGCAGGAAGAGCACAGTCCCGGCGGCGATCACGGTCCAGTCCTGCAGGCCGGTGCCCACCTGGCTGGGGATGAAGGGCGGGGCGGTCTGCGCCCGGCGGTTGGTCAGGATCAGCGCGAAGGCATATTCGTTCCAGGCCGTGATGAAGCAAAAGACGGCGGTGGCGGCGATGCCGGTGGCGGCCTCGGGCAGCACGATCTTGAAAAAGGCCTGCATGCGCGTGTAGCCATCAACCAGGGCGGCTTCCTCGTATTCCTTGGGGATCTCGTCGATGAAGCCCTTCATCAGCCAGACGGCGAAGGAGACGTTGAAGGCGGTGTAGAGGATGATCAGCCCGAAATGGGTGTCGTTGAGCCCCACCGCCCGGTACATCAGGAACATGGGGATGGCGACCACGATGGGCGGCAGCATGCGCGTCGACAGGATGAAGAACAGCAGATCCGCCTCGCCCTTGACCCGGAACCGGGAGAAGCCATAGGCCGTGATCGTGCCCAGCGAGACCGCCAATACCGTCGAGGTGACGGCGATGATCAACGAGTTGATGAAGCGATCGGGATAGGCCGAATAGACGATTTCGCCCTTGCCGTCGCGCGACAGGCGTTCGCCGCCGTCCAGGATCAGCTTCTCCCACCAGGGCGCCGCTTCATAGACCGCCGGATCGACCGGCGCCGTCAGTTGGGCGCGTTTGGTGAAGAGCTTGACGAAGGGCGTGATGCTTGGCTCGAACACCACCGTGGGCGGTACCGATGTGGCCAGCACCAGTGGCTTGAAGGCGGTTGAGGTGATCCAGTAGATCGGCGACAGGAAGACCAGGGTCACCAGGATGACCGCGGTGATCGCCAGGCGATTGCCGAGCCGTCCGGCCCGCGTTGAAACGACGGCCATCTCAGCGCTCCTTTGCCTTGTTGAGGTATTTGACGTAAATATTGGTGATGCACAGCACCATGATCAGGATGATGTAGGCGAGGGCCGAGGACGGGCCCGTCTGCCACTGCTGGAAGGCCATCTTGTAGAGCCGCGACGAGATCAGTTCCGCCGCCGGCTGTCCGGTCATGACGAAAGCGATGTCAAAGGTCTTGAAAGCCTCCATGGTGCGGAAAATCACAGCGATCAGCAGGATCGGCGCCACCAGCGGCAGGGTGATGCGGAAGAAGGTGTAGAGCTTGCCGGCCCGGTCGATCGAGGCGGCCTCGTAGAGGTGCTTGGGCACGGCCGACAGGCCCGCCAGCGACAGCAGCATCACGAAGGGCGACCACATCCAGATATCGGTGATGGCAACGGCATAAAGCGCCAGATTGGCGTCGCTGAGCCAGGCCACCGGGCCCAGGCCCAGGGCGTAATTGAGAATGCCCCAGGAGGGGTCATAGATCAGCTTCCAGAACAGCCCAACTACCACCGGCGACAGCATCATGGGCAGCATGAGCAGCGTGGTCAGCAGGCCCTTGAAGGGCAGGGGGCGGTTGAGCAGCAGCGCCAGCCCGAAGCCGACGATGAACTGGCCGGTCACCGAGACAATCACATACCACAGCGTGGTCGAGAACGTCCGCCAGATCACCGGGTCTGCCAGCACGTTGATGTAGTTCTTGAACCCGACGAAATTGACCGGCGCCTTGCTGGACGCGCGGAAGTCGGTGAACGAAAAACCAAGCGAATAAAGCAGCGGAAACACATTGAAAATAATGAGAAACGCCACGGTGGGAATGACAAATACATTCCGGATTGTCGTGTCGCTCCAGCCGCGAGACGCGGCGCGTGACGCCGGATCGAGCGTCGTGATGAGATTGGCCAAGGCGTAGTCCCCCGATTGACAAGAGCCGGAGGGGTGTTGCTCCCCTCCGGAAACGTCGCGTGCTTAGGTTACTTTGCCGCGTAGCCGGCGGCAGTCAGGGTCTCGACCCAGGTCGCGGCGAGCTTGTCCATAGTCTCCTTGGCGGTGCCTTCGCCGTTCACCACATAGGGATAGAACGTGTCGGCGGCTTCGGTCAGCAGCTCGGCATATTCAGGCAGGGCCCAGAAGTCGCGGACCTTGAACATGGTCTGGAAGAACGCCTCGTTGAACGGCGTGGCCTTGCGGAATTCCTCCGATTCAAGGATCGCTGCGTTGGCGGTATAGCCACCCAGCTCGGCCCAGCGCTTCTGGGTCTTTTCCTCTACGAACCAGTCGAGGAACTTCATCGCCTCTTCCTGGTTCTGGCTGTAGGAAATCAGCGAAATGCCCTGGCCACCGAGCGCGGCGAAGTCCTCGCCACGCGGGCCGGGCGGGTTGGCGAAGAAGCCCATGTTTGCCGCGTGCGGATTGGTGGCTTCGTTGACCAGCGAGGGGAAGAACGCGAAGAAGTTCATGCCCATCGCCACCTGGCCCTGCGCCATGGCGGTGTTTACTTCGGCAAAGAAGGCATTGCCCCAGCCCGGAGGGCCGAAGGTGAAGAGCTTGCGATAGTCTTCAAGCGCCTCGATCGATTCAGGCGAATTGACCAGGCCGCTCACCTGATAGGTGTTGTAGTCGCCGAACGAGCCGCCATAGGCAAACACCGAGTTTTCCACGCCCATCACGATGGCGTCGCCAGCGTTCTGCGAGTAGATGGCCGCGCCATAGCGGTTGTCGGCCGGCCGGTGGAAGAACTCGGCGATGTCGATGAGTTCCTTGAAGGTCTTGGGCACAGCCAGGTCATAGCCATACTTGGCCTTGAAGGCCTCCATCTCCTTGGGATCCTCGAACCAGTCCTTGCGATAGGCCCAGCCCAGGGCGTCGCCCTCCAGCGGCACCGACCAGTACTGGCCCGAGCCGCCCGGGTATTCCGAATAGTATTTCATTGTGGCCGGCGCCATGGTCTTGGTCAGGTCGTGCTTGGCAATGAAGTCAGTCATGTTGACATAGTGACCGCCGGTGGAGGCGGCCCCGAGAAACTGGCTGTCGCCGACCACCATGTCATAGGCCGAACCCTGAGCGTTAAGCTCGGTGAACAGCTTGGTCTGGAAGTCGGGCCATGGCACGGTCTCGACCGTGACGGTTACGCCGGTCTCGGCCTGGTACTCATTGACCAGTTCCTGCAGATAGCTGGCAGGATCCCATTCTGCCCAGAGGATGGTCAGTTCCTGGGCGTGAACAGCCATGCTGTTGAGCGCCAGAAAACTCGCTCCGGCCAGCAGGCTAACCATAGTTTTGCGCATTGTATCATCTCCCTCACATGCACAGTCTTGCCTGGTGAGCCCAAGGCTTGGCGCCGTGTCTCACCGGATGCTGATCGAGCAATCCCTCCTGGGGTCACTCCTCGGACCGTCATCCCTCCTCTGTGGTTTGCGAACCGGTGCCGATCTGCGTCAGCTGGCCGTTCGCTCCCCATTATCTGCCCTGCCGGTCGCCCGCTCAGCGCAAATCTCTTGCCCTTTCGGGCTCGTGCCGCCGCCGCCTCTTGTGGGCGATCGAAGGCAATAGTGTTCCCGGCCGCTCGCCTAGCCCGCTTCGGCCTCGGCTGCCTTGATCAGCGCCGCCGCCGCCCACTGGGCTACGCTCTGTGCCTCGGTCAGGTTGAGGCCCCAGATATCCTTGAGGACATTGAGAACTTCCACGCCGTAGACCAGCGACAGAGCCTGAGCGAGGCGCAGGTGCTTGGCAGGGGTGACCGCGCCGGCGATCGGCGCTGTCGCATTCATCATCAGGTCGATGCGATACCCGCGTGTGAACAGCGGCTCGGCGCCCAGAGTGCCGGCCCGTCGCCGGGCCCACTGGTCCAGCGACAGGCGGAGCGAGGCTTTGAAGGTCGCTTCGAACTCGTCAATGCGCGGGATCGCCGTTGCCAGCAGATCGGCCACGCGCTCGGTGACATTGCCGCTGGTCGGCGCCCAATCCAGAATTGGTCCCAGCGCCTCGTCGACCACCGCATGCACCAGCTCCGCCTCGCTGGCGAAGTAGCGATAGGCCGTCGCCCGCGAGACGCCTGCCACGCCGGCCACGCTATTTACCGATGGCGTCAGACCCGACTGCATCAGCTCTACGGCGGCGTCGAGCATCAGCTTGCGCGTTCGCGCCCGAGCTCCGCCTTCGGTGGTCTTTGGTTTTCCATTTCGGGTTTTTGGTGAGACTGACATGTCATTATGATACATGTATCTCATTTCGGCGCAATAGGCTTTGGTGGTCGGTCACAGTGTTCCGCAGTTTCGCAGGATCAAGGGTGCGCAGCCGGCGTTCTGAGCGGATCTGCAGCGCACACGATCTGTATCGCGCCAGCCCCAAAGCCCGATTGCGCCAATCTGAGATATGCGTATCATAATGATACGGCGGTCTTGAGCCGCTTGTTGCTGGATCGGCCGCAGAGCCGAGATGAGGGGGCGACGATGGAACAGAACAATTTCCCGAAATTGCATAATGCTGCCTGGCCCGGGGTCGTCGGAAAGGGCGCACCGGGCGGCGAGCCGGCCATAGGGCTTGATGCATTGCTCAGGCTGACGGCGGATGCCGAACTCGAGGGTCACAAGTTCGATGGCATTGATCTCTGGCTGGCCGATCCGCACGTTTCCATCGATTCAAGCAAAGCCGACATCGAGCGACTGTCAGACCACATCGCCAGTTTCGGACTGACAGTTGGCTCCTTTGTTGCGCCGATCTGGGGTGGCGCCGGTGGGGGCTCGGCAATGGGGGATGCCGATGCGATCGGGCGTTTCCTGAGCCAGGTGGAAAAGGCCTGCCGGATCGGCCAGTGGATGCGCGAGATCGGCATCCGCCCCACGGGGGGCGTGCGCATCGACAGCTCGACCGGCGTGCAGGCCTGGGACAATGACCCCGTGGGCAATACCGCCAAGATTGCCGAGACTTTCCGCGAGGCCGGTCGCATTGCCCAGGGCTATGGCGAGTTCCTGGTGGCCGAGGGCGAGATCTGCTGGGGCGGCATGCATTCCTGGCGCGAGAATGTGAAGCTGCTCGAAATGGTGGGGATGCCGGGCGTGGTGGGATACCAGGCCGATATGGCGCATTCGATGCTGTTCGTGCTCGGTGCCAATGCCGAAAAGGATCGTATCCTGCCGCCCGAGTTCGACTGGTCGGATCGAGCCGCCCTCGACGCCGCCTACAAAAAGGTTGCCGACGCGCTGCGGCCCTGGACGCTCGATTTCCATGTGGCGCAAAATGACGGCACCACTTTCGGCTCGGGCGATCACGAAAAGACCGGCCGGCATTGCCAGATCGATGATCCCAATGGGCGGCTCGATGTCACCAAACATGCCGGCTACTGGCTGCGCGATGGCAAGGGCGAATTGACCAAGGTCATGCGGCACATTTGCTGGGACGGCTGCATGTTTCCCAATGCGGTGATGGAGCGGCAGGACACCTGGAACAAGGTTCTGGGGGCGATGGTCGCAGTGCGCGATGCCCATGGCTGGCGCGAATAGGAGCAACCCATGACAAAGCAACTCAATATCGGCATGGTCGGCTATGGTTTCATGGCGCGCGCGCATTCCAACGCCTGGTCCAATGTCGCCCATTTCTTCGATACCGGCTACCGCCCGGTCCTCAAGGCGGTTGCTGCGCGCAACACCAGTAAGGTGAGGCATTTTGCCGAAGCCTGGGGCTATGAGAGCCAGGAAAGCGACTGGCGCCACATGGTCGAGCGCGCCGATATCGATGCCATCGACATCTGCGTGCCCAATGATCTTCACGCTGAAATCGCCATCGCTGCAGCCAGGGCCGGCAAGATGGTGCTCAGTGAAAAGCCATTGGCCCGCACCGCGGCAGAAGCCCTTCCCATGGTGGAGGCTGTCGAAGCGGCTGGCGTGGCCAATATGGTCTGGTATAATTACCGCCGTGTGCCGGCGGTGATGCTCATCAAGCAGATGGTCGAATCCGGCCGGCTGGGACGGATCTTTCACTACCGTGCCAAGTTTCTGCAGGACTGGACGATCTCGCCTGATGTGCCGCAGGGCGGGCAGGCCACCTGGCGGCTCGACCTCGATGCCGCCGGGTCAGGTGTCACCGGCG
Organism: Alphaproteobacteria bacterium; assembly: GCA_018820005.1. Taxonomy (GTDB): domain Bacteria; phylum Pseudomonadota; class Alphaproteobacteria; order Rhizobiales; family Devosiaceae; genus Devosia. The sequence goes on from JAHJOS010000255.1 coordinate 11,271, forward strand.
ATCTGCTGGCGCATTGCCTCGATACGGCGCTCTGGATCAACGGCAGTGTCACGGCGCTCACGGCGATGACGGAAACCTTCATCAAGCAGCGCCGCGACGCGATCACCGGCGAGTTGAAGACTGTTGGCATCGACGATGCCGCCGCGGTCATGGCGCGCTTTGCCAATGGCGCCATGGGAACCTTTGAATCGACCCG
>JAHJOS010000256.1 GCA_018820005.1 Alphaproteobacteria bacterium
GGCGGCCAGGTTGGCGGCGTTCCAGTGGGTGGATTCGCGGACGGAGTCGATTGTCGACTTAGTGGTGCCAACCAGACGCATGATCTGTGCGTCCTTGAGTTCGGGATGATTGCGGACCAGCCACTTGATGGCATTGGGGCGCTCATTGCGGCGCGAAATGGGGGTATAACGCGGGCCCTTGCGCTTGGCGGCGGCAACGCGAACCTTGGGCTCGCTCAGCTTGAGGCGGTAGGATGGATCGCCCTCGGCCTTTTCGATCTCTTCGCGGGTGAGCTGACCGTTCTGGATCGGGTTGGCGCCCATGATGCCACCGGCAACGTCACCGTCGGCAATGCCCTGAACTTCCAAGGGATGCAGCGTGCAGAAGGCCGCGATCTGTTCGAACGACAGCGCAGTGTTGTCAACGAGCCAAACGGCAGTCGCCTTGGGCATCAACAGTGGCTGGGTCATGATAAATCTCTCCTGCAGGCGCGGCCGGTTTTCCTCCGGGCCGCTCCGCCTCTTTGCTTCATGCTGAGGGGGAACGCAGCCAATATATGGATTTCAGCCCCGATCCGCAATGGCAATATGGGTTTGTGCCCCGGCGTATGCGCTATTGGCTGGCCCCAAACGGGGTCACCAGCACCAGTTTGCCGATATGGGCACGCGCTTCCATGGCTGCATGAGCTCGTCCCGCCGCGCTGAACGGGTAGGCGGTTACTATTTGCCGGGTAAAGCCGTGACTGCTCAGGGCTGGCAGCAGATGGCGCCTTATGTGGCTGGCAATGGCGGCTTTGGTGGTCGAAGACTGCGGCCGCAGTGTCGACCCCGAGAGGGTCAATTGCTTGGCCATGATGGTGCGCAGCGATACCGGCGCGGTGCTCCCGTCCAGCGTCGACACCTGAACGATATGACCACCTTGGGCGGAAGCGGCGATATTGTGCTCGGCCATTGCCCCGCCGACGATGTCAACCACACGATCGACACCCTTGCCCAGGGTAATCTCCAGACATCGGGCGGAGACGTCTTCGGCGGTATAGTCGATCGTGGCCATTGCGCCCAGGCTGCGGGCATAGTCGGCCTTGGCGGGCGAGGAGACCACAGCAATGGTCTGGGCGCCCAGAACGCTGGCAATCTGTATGGCGGCGCTGCCAATGCCGCCTGCGGCACCATGCACCAACACTGTCATGCCTGTGGAGAGACCCGCCCGCATGACCAGCGTCTGGGTGACCGTAAACCAGGTTTCGGGCACGGCAGCTGCATCGGTCAAAAGCCACCCCATAGGAACGGGCAACACCTGGCCCGCTGGCACGGCAACATAGTGGGCATAGCCGCCGCCGTTGGTCAGGGCCATGACGCGTTCGCCGCGCTGAAAGCCTGTCACACCTTGTCCGAGCTCGATGACTTCGCCGCTTACCTCCAGACCAAGAATGGGCGAGGCGCCCGGTGGTGGATCGTAGTGCCCGCGTCGCTGGGCCAGATCAGGCCCGTTGACGCCTGCCGCGGCGACCCGAATCAACACCTCACCCGGTCCGCAGACCGGAAGCGGCGCCTGCTGGACTTCGAGCACTTCCGGGCCGCCGGGGCGGGTGATCGCGATGGTCTGCATGCTATGTGGTAGGTTCATTATGCCATGCTGAGCGAAGCGGGCGTGCTCGGCAAGATGGTTTCAGCACCGGAACGGGCTTGCCCAGGAAACCCGGAGCGCTAAGGTCGCGGTGGGCGTGGCATGTAGCAGGAGGCCGATATGGATGATGAAGAGCGCAAGGTCCCCAAGACGCACGAGGTCGGCATGCCGATCGATACGATGTCAGTGGACGAGTTGATGCAGCGGATCGGCTTGCTGGAGGCCGAGGTCGCTCGCCTCAAGACAGCGATCGTGTCGCGAAACGCTACACGTCAGGCGGCGGAGTCTTTTTTCAAACTATAGGACAGCTCAGTCTGGGCCGCATCGGTCTGGTCCCCGCTCAGACTTCGTCAGAGACATGCCGCGAGGATTTTTCCGCTTTGGCCTGCCTGTCGCTGCAAACCGACGCCGTCCGGCAATTGGCAGCGCTACTGCTCGTCCGGCGTACGGGCGCCACAGCGACCATAGCCATGAGCAGGTTGGCAGCAGCGCCGGCGGACAAATTGGCCATAGGAGGGTTCTCGCTGTTGGCGTGATGTAGGATGACGCGTTCGACCTCAGAGATAAGAATCGAACTGAATGCAGCAAGCTTGAGGTGTCCGTCTTGTGGGGGGCGAGCAAAATGGGGTCAACGGATCGGCAACCGGCAGGGTTAAGAAATCGACTCCTGTTAACGTGCAATTAATCTGTTTTGGGTAACCTCTAATTATTCAGATTGTTCTGGATTTTGCAGAGTGGTTTCTCCCTCTGTTTGACGCCTCCCTGTTAACTTCGAGAGCGGTTCTTACCGCTCTTTTTTCTTTTCAGGCCTGGCTCAGCCTTGGTATCGCCCTGATTTTTCAGTCTCTTTTCATACTGTTGGTGGCCCATGGGTGACGAGGGGCCGCGTTTGGCCTAATGTGTCGCTATTGGCTGGAGGGACTTGGTTGGCGGACGTCACAGAAACAGGATCAGCTATCGCGATCGGGCCACGCATTGTGGCATCGGGCGGATTTGATGTGCTCTATCGCGAGGGCATGACGCTGATTGAGGACGTGGCGAGCTATCTGGACGCCGACGGTCGTGCCGACAGCCGCATCCTGAGCCGCGAAGCCTCGTTTCTTTACGCCACCGAATCGATGCGCCTGACGACGCGGCTAATGCAACTCGCGTCGTGGTTGCTGTTGCAGCGTGCGGTCAACGAGGGCGAGATCACCAAGGAAAATGCCCGCTCCGAAAAGGAAAAGGTCAAGTTTTCGGCAACGCCGTCGGAACGCGGCGGCCCCGGCTATGAGCAACTGCCTGAGATCTTGCGCGACTACATCGATAAGGGTGATCGGCTGTTTGACCGCGTGATGCAGTTCGATACGCTTGAGCGTGGCAAAATGCAGACGCTTGATGCCGGCACCGCCAATGGCATCGCCGATCAGCTGGCACGCCTCAAGGCCGCCTTCGGCCGCGCCTGATCACACCAAAGATCTTGGAGCCTGTGTCCTGCGGGACCAAGCCAACAAAAAGCCCGGCACAATGGCCGGGCATTTCGACAATTCTCTTGGACTGGCTTAGATGCCCAGGCCCTTGAAGCGCTCCTTGAAGCGCGACACGCGACCACCGCGATCGAGCAGCTGACCCGTGCCACCGGTCCAGGCCGGGTGGGTCTTGGAGTCGATGTCGAGCTGCAGCGTGTCGCCGGCCTTGCCGTAGGTCGAACGCGTCTCGTACTTGGTGCCATCGGTCATGACCACGGTGATTACGTGGTAGTCCGGGTGAATATCAGCCTTCATCGGTATCGCCTCAAATCAAACGGGCGCCGCAGCGCCCGGAGAGCATCAGAAATCTGTTGTTGGCGGCTTCATACAGAAAGCAGGCTCACTCCGCAAGAGCATGCGCGCGGCAATTTCATACCGGACAAAGCGGTTGCCGCAGGCGAGGCCAGTGCCTATATCCGAGGCGTGGCGCGGCCCGGCGGTTCCGGACCCCATGGCGACAAGAGTGGCACAGCCCAGCGATGACAGATCAAGCCGTTCCCGTTCAGGCCGAACCTGACAAGACCGCCGCCCAGCCCGTTGCCGCGACGAGAAAGCTCCAGCCCTTGCGCCGGTTGATGCCTTTCATATTGCGCTATCCGGTGCGACTGGCCCTGACAGTGGTGTTCCTGTTGATTTCGGCGGTGTCGTCTCTCTCCATTCCGGCCGTATTGGGTGGGGCAATCGATGAAGGTTTCATCGAGCAGAATTTGGAGAACGTGGGCCGCTATGGCTGGCTGATCGTTGGCATTGCCGCGATCATGGCAGTGGCGAGCGGGGCACGGTTTTACTTCATCTCCGTTATTGGTGAGCGCGTTTTGGCCGATTTGCGCCAGGCCGTGTTTGTCCATCTGCTGCATCTTGATGCGCGCTATTTCGATACCAACCGGGTCGGTGAACTGACCAGTCGCCTCAACGGCGACGTGGCGGTCATCCGTTCAGCTGTCGGATCGAGCTTCTCGCTCGCCCTTCGGTCGATGGTGACCATTATTGGCGCCCTGGTGATGATGTTTCTTACCAGTCCGGTGCTGACGCTGGCTGTGGTGATCGCGGCTCCCGCATTGCTTCTGCCACTCATCGCCTTCTCGCGACGCCTTCGGGGGCTGTCGCGCAGAACCCAGGATGCACTGGCCGATCTTTCTGCCATGGCGACCGAAATGCTGGGTGCCACGCGGACGGTCAAGGCGTTCACGCAGGAGGCCAATCAGGCCAGCATCTATGATGCGCGCAGCGAAGACAGCTATCGTGCAGAAGTGCGCCGCTTGGGTGCCCGCTCGGTGCTGGTGGGAATGGTGATCTTTCTGGGTACGGCAGCAGTCGTGTTCCTGGTCTGGTGGGGCGCACGTTCGGTCTTTGCCGGCACAGTGACCGCCGGCCAGCTGACCCAGTTCCTGGTCTACGCCTTGATGGCATCGGGCGCGCTGACCAATGTCAGCGAGGTGATGGGTATTCTCAACACTGTGGCCGGCGCGACCGAACGGCTGACCGAAATCCTCGATACCGAATCGACGATCAATGACCCGGCCAATCCCGTGGCACTGCCGGTCCCTGCATTGGGGACCGTGGCGTTCGAGCACGTTAATTTCGGCTACCAGACCAGCGGCTTTGAGCATGTGCTGAGCGATCTGAACTTTACCGTGGGCGCCGGAGAGACCGTGGCGCTGGTGGGTGCTTCCGGTTCGGGCAAGTCGACAACGCTGTCGCTGCTGCAACGGTTCTACGATGTGTCATCGGGCGCCATTCGGGTGGATGGCATCGACATCCGCGACGTGCGGCTGGAGGAACTGCGGCAACGCTTTGCTTATGTCGAGCAGGAACCGACCATTTTCGCCGGGACGATTGCGGACAATATTCGTTTCGGCAAGCCCGATGCGACGCAGGCTGAGGTCGAAGCTGCGGCCAAGGCAGCCCTTGTGCATGACTTCGTGGTCGATCTGCCGCTGGGCTATGACGCCATCGTGGGTGAACGCGGCGTGATGCTCTCAGGCGGGCAAAAGCAGCGCCTGGCGATCGCACGGGCCATCCTGAAGAATGCACCCATCCTGTTGCTGGACGA
>JAHJOS010000257.1 GCA_018820005.1 Alphaproteobacteria bacterium
CAAACTAGCCTGGGCGAGGTCCAGACCCAGCTCTACAACGCCCGGCTCAGCTATACGCCTGATCCCACCTTGCGCATGAGCCTGGGGCTGGCGACGACGGTGGCGCCGCCCGGCCCCAATGGCGGCGGCACGACCCGTGTCGGCCACGATGTGACAGCCGACGTGGCCTATACCGTCAATCCATGGCTGGCGGTGCGGGCATTGGCCGATTGGAAACAGTCGAGCTATGTGGGTAGCACGCAGACCGAGCGCGGCTATGGCTGGGGTGTGGGGGCCGACTACAAGGTCAACGCCCACACCGCCGTTACCGCAGACTATAAATACGATCAGTCCGACAGCAGCGTGGATGGCATCAAGGATGCCCACCAAGTCAAGGTCGGGGTAACGCTGTCGCGCTAAAGCTGATCGGACAGGTCCAGCTTGCGCAATTCCTTGATGAAGCCTTCGCGGATGTCGTCGCGGTCCAGTGCATAGACCACATTGGCGGTCAGGAACCCTATCTTGCTGCCGCAGTCAAAGCTCTTGCCTTCATACTTGACCCCGGTGAAGGGCTGGGTGTGCATCAGCGTCTGCATGGCATCGGTAATCTGGATTTCGCCGCCGGCGCCGCGTGGCTGATCGGCCAGCAGGTTGAAGATCTCCGGCTGCAGGATATAGCGGCCCGAAATGATCAGATCGGACGGGGCATCCTCGGGCTTTGGCTTTTCCACCATCTGAGTGATCTGGAAGCCATTGTCCGGGCCCTCGCCGCGCGCGATCACGCCATAGGACGAGACTTCCTTGTGCGGCACTTCCTCAACGGCAATCACATTGCCGCCGGTTTCTTCATAGGCGTCCATCATCTGCTTGAGGACGCCTGGTTTGCCCTTGAACAGCATGTCGGGCAGCAGCAGCGCGAAGGGATTGTTGCCCACGATATCGCGGGCGCACCAGACGGCATGGCCCAGGCCAAGTGGTTCCTGCTGGCGGGTAAAGCTGGTGCGGCCCGCCGAGGGCAGGTCCTTGCGGAGCGCCTCGAGTGCCTTGGTCTTGCCGCGCACTTCCAGGGTGGTTTCGAGCTCGAACTGGCGGTCGAAATGGTCTTCGATCACGCCCTTGTTGCGGCCCGTGACAAAGACGAAATGCTCAATACCGGCCTCGCGCGCCTCGTCCACCGCATACTGGATCAGTGGTCGGTCAACCACGGTCAGCATTTCCTTGGGCAAAGCCTTGGTTGCGGGGAGGAAGCGAGTTCCCAGGCCGGCAACCGGAAAGACGGCGGTTCTGACGCGCTTTGGCAAGGGTTCACTCCATCTGGGTGCAAAGGTAAAGCTATCTCAATACCTTTACATTATCACCAGCCTGATTTTCGTTGCAATGTTAGGGGTTAGCGGAAAATGGCTGTACTGGTTACCGGCGGTGCGGGCTACATTGGCAGCCATATGGTGCTCAACCTGGCCGATGCGGGCGAAACCGTGGTGGTGCTGGACAATCTGGTCACCGGCTTTGACTGGGCCATCGATGGCCGGGCCGCGTTCGAGCAGGGCAATGCCGGCGATATCGACTTCGTGCTCGGGCTGATCAAAAAGCACGCCATCACCGAGATCGTCCACTTCGCCGGCTCCATCGTGGTGCCGGAATCGGTGGTCGATCCGCTCAAATATTACGCCAACAACACCGCCACCTCGCGCAGCCTGATCGAGGCTGCGGTCAAGGGTGGCGTCAAGCATTTCATCTTCTCCTCAACCGCTGCCGTCTATGGCATGACCGGGCTGGCACCGGTGGTGGAGACGACGCCGCTCAATCCTATCTCGCCCTATGGCCGCTCCAAGCTGATGACCGAACTGATGCTGGCGGACGTGGCGGTGGCCCACCCGATGACCTATGGCGTCCTGCGCTATTTCAACGTGGCCGGCGCGGACCCCCAGGGGCGCAGCGGGCAGTCCTCGCCCATGGCCACCCACCTGATCAAGGTGGCCTGCCAGGTGGCGCTGGGCCAGCGCGAAAAAATGGATATCTTTGGCACTGATTTTGAAACGCCCGATGGCACCGGCGTGCGCGACTATATCCATGTCAGCGATCTGATATCGGCCCATGCGCTGCTGCTGGCGCACCTGCGGGGCGGCGGCGAGAGCCAAACGCTCAACTGCGCCTATGGACAGGGCTATTCGGTGCGCGAAGTGGTCGAGACGGTGCGCAAGGTCACGGGGGTCGATATCCGCGCCGATGAGGGGCCGCGCCGTGCCGGCGATCCGGCTTCGATCACTGCGACGGGCGAAAAAGTGCGCTCAGTGCTCGGCTGGGTGCCGCGCCATGCCGACCTTACCGAAATCGTCGAATCCGCCTATGCTTGGGAAAAGCACCTGATGGTGCGCAATCGCTAACCAAAAAGGGGAGCGGCTCGATGCGGCTTTCCGTTTTCTTCCTGCTGCTGGCGACCCTGCCGGCCGCGGCGCAGCCCATCGAGAGCTTTGACAGCTTCATTGCCGGCTTTCGCAGCAAGGCAATTGCGGCAGGGGTTAGCGGGAGTGTCTATGACACGGCGATGGCCGGTCTCACCGCCGATCCCAAAGTGCCCAATCTGGTCAGCACCCAGCCCGAATTCACCACCACCATGTGGGACTATATCGAGGGGCGCGTCACCCAGGGGCGCATCGGCCGGGGCAAGGATGCGATCGCCCGCAACCAGACCCTGTTTGCCTCGGTGGGCGCAGCCTATGGCGTCGATCCCTATATACTGGGCGCCATCTGGGGCATGGAGACCGACTATGGCGCCGTGCTCGACAATGCCGGGCTGATCCGGCCTGTGGTGCGGTCGCTGGCGACCGTGGTGCATCAGCGACGCAGTCGTCTGGTCGAAGACGAGGGCGACCTCATCGCCGCGCTCAAGCTGGTGCAGCAGGGACCATTGGATGCCAATAGTCTGGTCGGCTCCTGGGCCGGGGCCATTGGTCATCTGCAGGTCAATCCGTCCAATGTGCTGGCCTATGGCACCGATGGTGATGGGGATGGGCGGATCGATCTGCACCATTCGCTGGTCGATGCGCTGGCCACCAGCGCCCGCTATCTGCGCGGACTGGGCTATCAGCCGGGGCTGGACTGGGGCATGGAAGTGGCGGTGCCGGACGGTTTTGATTATCTTCTGGCCACGCGGACGCAGATGCGGCCGGTGTCGTTCTTTGCCGAACGTGGCATCACGCGGGTGGCCGGTCGGGCATTTGCCGATAGCCAGCTGCAGGTGTTTCTCTATGTGCCGGCTGGCAAGGATGGCCCCAAATTCCTGATGACGCAGAATTATCTGGTGCTCAAGGGCTATAACTTTTCCGACAGCTACGCCATGAGCGTGGCCCATCTGGCCGATCGGCTCAAGGGCGGTGGCGGCTTTGTCGATGACTGGCCGCGCCATGCCAGCCTGCCGAACCTTGCTCAGCGCAAGGCCATCCAGCAGGCGCTGATCGGGCTCGGGCTCTACGAGGGTAGCGTCGATGGCCGGCTGGGCCCGATTACCCAGGATGCCTATGCGCGTTTTCAGGCCAGCCGTGGCGAGGTTGCAGACGGTTTCATCACCAAGGCGGCCTATGATGCGCTGAGCGGGACGCAATAACATCGCGGCGACTGCAATGGCGCTGGCATGGCCAGTTTGCTAGGAGAGACCTGTTTGACGCATAGGGTGGCCATGGTCCGCTTGGTTATGACATTGCTGGTTGGGCTGTTCGTCATTGTCGACGTGGCGCCGGCCTTTGCGCAGTCCAATGGCACCGTGCTGATGGCGCAGGCGGAAAAGCGGCGGACCCTGTTCGACCTGCTGTTTGGCGCCGAGGAGCCCGTTGCGGCACCCGAGCCGACCCAACCCAAGCGCACGTCCGCGCCTGCTGCGGCAGCGCTGCCACCCCCCAAGCCGCAGGTTGAAAAGGCGCCCGATGCCACCAGGCTTGCCGTGTTCGGCGATTCCATGGCGATCGACCTCAGCAAGGCACTGGAGCGGTATTATGCCGAAGATGCCAATCTGGTGGTCATCAACCAGGGTGTCAGTTCATCGGGCTTTGTGCGCAGTGATTATTTCGATTGGGACAGGGCGATCGACGAACAGATCGCGGCCAATAGCTTTGATCTGGCCGTGGTGATGATCGGGGTCAATGATCGGCAGGAACTGACCGTCAATGGCGGAACGCTCGAGCCCTTGTCCGACGCCTGGAACGAGGCCTATCAGGCCCGGATCGCCAGCTTTCTGGGCAAGCTGCGCGCGGCGCGCAAGCCGGTGATCTGGATCGGCCTGCCGCCGATGTCCAAGACGCAGTATTCGGCTGCCATCAGCAAGATCGCCAATATCCAGCGGCTGGCCAGCTTTGCCGGCGGGGCGGAATATCTCGATATCTATGAGCGCTTCCTGGGCGAGGACGGCAAATATTCCTCTTTTGGCCCCGACGTGAACGGACAGAACGCCCGCATGCGCAAGGATGATGGCATTCATTTTGCTGCTGCGGGCGCCGACAAGCTGGCGTTCTATCTCAGCCAGACGATCAAGAGCTTTTACCGTGGGGCGGGGACCGTATTGGCTGCGGTCGATCCGCTGGCGGGCACCGATGCGGCAACCATGCTGCGACCGCCCTATCAGGGTCTGGGCCAGACGCGACTGCTCGAAGTTGCCGGCGCGGTGATCCCGATCAGCCGGGTGGCCATTCGGGCCGATAGCCTGCTGACCGCAGGTCGCAACAACGCGCCGGCGGCGCCCTTTACGCTCGAACAACTGGTCGCGGCGCCAGCAGGCCGCGTTGATGCGTTTGGTGTCGGTACGGTCGAGCCGATTGCCCAGGCGGGCGGGCGCTAGGCGTCCGGGTCGGTAAAGCGGACGGCGCCGATGTGGGGCAGGTTGCGGTTGCGCTGGCCATAGTCGATGCCATAGCCGACCACGAATTTATCGGGAATGTCGAAGCCCACCCAGCGCGCGTTGACCTCGGTCTCGCGCCGGCTCGGCTTGTTGAGCAGGGCGCATACTTCCATGCGACGCGGGTGGCGCGTCTCGAGGATTTCGAGCACATGCTTGAGCGTATAGCCGGTGTCGACAATGTCCTCGACCACCAGCACGTCGCGCCCGGCGATCTCGCCGCGCAGATCCTTGAGAATGCGCACTTCCCGGCTCGATTCCATGGCATTGCCATAGGACGAGGCTTCCATGAAATCGACTTCCACCGGCAGGTCAAGCTCGCGCACCAGATCGGCAATGAAGATGAACGAGCCGCGCAGCAAGCCGACCACGACCAGCTTGTCGGTGTCGGCAAAATGGGTGGAAATCTCTTTGGCGAGGGCCTCGACACGGGCAGCAATGGCTTTGGCCGAGATCAGTTCATCAACGACATAGGGCTTTTGGGTCATGGAATCGGCTCAACGGATGCGGGCACTCTGTGGCGCCAACTGGTAGCAGAGTGTGTGACCGGGGGGTAGCGCGCGCCCACGCGAAGTCCGTGTCGTATCGGTCGACACCCTCCCTCCCCGGGAAGGGGAGGGAGCGGCTCAAGCATAAAAGCCTAGCGCGGCAGGTCGGTCTTGCCCATCAGGTCGAAGTCGATCGAGCGGGCGGCCTGGCGGCCTTCGCGGATCGCCCAGACCACCAGGGACTGGCCACGGCGCATGTCGCCGGCGGCGTAGACCTTGGGCACGGTGGTCTTGTAGCTCAGCGTATCGGCGAAGAGATTGCCGCGCTTGTCGAGCTGGGCGCCCAGTTCGGTCAGCATGCCCTCGTGCACTGGTGAGGCAAAGCCGATGGCCAGCAGCACGATATCGGCCTTGATGACGAATTCGGTGCCGGGGATGGGCTGGCGCTTGCGATCAACGCGGGCGCATTCAACACCGGTGACCTGGCCCTTGGCATTGCCGATGATCTTCATGGTGCCGGCGGCGAATTCGCGGATGGCGCCTTCGGCCTGGCTGGAGGACGTGCGCATCTTGACCGCCCAGTTGGGCCAGTTGGTCAGCTTGTTCTCGAGCTCTGGCGGCATGGGGCGCACGTCAAGCTGGGTCACGGCAATGGCGCCCTGGCGGAAGCTGGTGCCGACGCAGTCGCTGGCGGTATCGCCACCGCCCACCACCACCACATGCTTGCCCGCTGCGGTCAGCTGCAGTTCGCTCGACACATCCTCGCCGCCGAGACGGCGGTTCTGCTGCACGAGGAACGGCATGGCATAGTGCACGCCATTAAGGCTCGTGCCTTCAGCATCGACATCGCGCGGCTTTTCCGAGCCGCCGGCCAGCAGCACGGCGTCATGCTTTGCCTGCAGCTCGGACAGCGGCGTAGTGACACCGACGTTGACGCCATAGTGGAAGGTTACGCCTTCGGCTTCCATCTGCTCGACGCGGAAGTCGATGTGTTCCTTCTCCATCTTGAAGTCGGGAATGCCATAGCGCATCAGGCCGCCAGCCTTGGGCTCGCGCTCATAAAGATGCACATCATGACCGGCGCGGGCGAGCTGCTGGGCAGCGGCGAGGCCCGCCGGGCCCGAACCGACGACGGCCACGGACTTGCCGGTCTTGTGCGCCGGTACCTGTGGCTTGATCCAGCCGGAACGGATGGCGCGGTCGGCAATGGCCTGTTCCACCGTCTTGATGGCGACGGGGGTGTCTTCGAGGTTGAGCGTGCAGGCTTCCTCGCAGGGGGCCGGGCAGATGCGGCCGGTGAACTCGGGGAAGTTGTTGGTGGAGTGCAGATTGCGCGCCGCCTCCTCCCAGTCGCCGTTGTAAACGAGGTCGTTCCAGTCAGGGATCTGGTTGTTGACCGGGCAGCCGGTATCGCCATGGCAGAACGGAATGCCGCAATCCATGCAGCGCGCCGCCTGGTCGACGATACGACCCTCGGTCATGGGAATGGTGAATTCGCCAAAATGGCGGATGCGGTCGGAGGCCGGTTCATACCGGGGCTCTTCGCGCTCGATCTCGAGAAAGCCTGTTACCTTACCCATTTTGCTCTCCCTATTCCGCAGCCGCGCCGAAGCCGCTGCTGGCGCGCTTCTTTTCCATTTCCTTGATAGCCCGGCGATATTCCACCGGCATGACCTTGACGAACTTGGGCCGCATTTCGACCCAGTGGTCGAGAATGAACTTGGCGCGCGTCGAGCCGGTGTAGTGCAGGTGATTGGAAATCAACTGGTGCAGGCGTTCGTCGTCATGCTTGGTCATGTCGCCGGAAATGTCGACACGGCCATGCCATTCGAGGTCCCCACCATGGTGGTGGATCTGCTGCATCAGCGCTTCTTCCTCGGCCACCGGCTCAAGGTCGACCATGGCGAGGTTACAGCGGTCGCGGAAGGTCTCGTCCTCGTCCAGCACATAGGCCACGCCACCGCTCATGCCGGCGGCAAAGTTGCGTCCGGTCTGGCCGATGACGACGACCACGCCGCCCGTCATATATTCGCAGCCGTGATCGCCCGTGCCCTCGACCACCGCGATGGCGCCCGAGTTGCGCACGGCGAAGCGTTCGCCGGCAATGCCGCGGAAGTAGCACTCGCCGGCAATGGCGCCATAGAGCACCGTATTGCCCACGATGATGGACTTCTCGGGCACAAAGCTGGCCTTGTCGGACGGGCGCACCACGATGCGGCCGCCGCTCAGACCCTTGCCGACATAGTCATTGGCGTCGCCAATCATGTCGATGGAAATGCCCCGGCCGAGGAACGCGCCAAAGCTCTGTCCGGCGGTGCCCCGCAGGGTGATCGAGATGGTGTCATCAGGCAGGCCCTCGTGGCCATAGCGGGTCGCCAGCGCGCCCGACAGCATGGCGCCGGCGGAGCGGTCACGGCTGCGGATGGGCAGGTCGATCTGCACGGCTTCGCCACGCGCCAGAGCCTGCTCGGCCAGCTCGACCAGCTTGCGGTCGAGCACGGCTTCGAGGTGATGGTTCTGCGTCTCGGAGTGGTAGAGCGTGTCGCCACCGAGCGGCTCGGGCTTGTAGAACAGCTTGGTGAAGTCGATGCCTTCGCTCTTCCAATAGTCCTTGAGATGCTTGTGATCGAGCAGGTCCGAGCGGCCGATGAGTTCCTGCAGGGTGCGGGCACCCAGCTCGGCCATCAGGCCGCGCAGCTCTTCGGCGATGAAGAAGAAGTAGTTGATGACGTGCTCGGGGGTGCCCTTGAAGCGCTTGCGCAGTACCGGGTCCTGGGTGGCGACGCCAACCGGGCAGGTGTTGAGATGGCACTTGCGCATCATGATGCAGCCGGCCGCAATCAGCGGCGCGGTGGAGAAGCCGAATTCGTCGGCACCCAGAAGGGCCCCGATCAGCACGTCG
>JAHJOS010000030.1 GCA_018820005.1 Alphaproteobacteria bacterium
GCCTGCCTGAGCACCTTCGCCATGCGCTGGCTTATTCCGCGGCTGCACGATTTCACGGCCAAATACCCGCGCTACGATGTTCGCCTGGCGACCGATGATCGGCCGCCGCGCACCGCTGTCGATGTGCAGATCGTGGTTCTGCCGCCGGACACCGCGATGCCGGACAACAGCGCGCTGCTGTTTGAGGAGCATTTGGGATTGATCGTCGCGCCCTCGGCTGCAAAGGCACCGTCCGATGACCTTCTGGCCGCCGCGGCCGAACCGGCACGGCTTGAAACGCGAACCCGCCCGCATATCTGGCGCGAGTGGTCCCGGCTCACGGGCGAAGATGCCCAGGACGCCGCCCCTGCAACGCGGATTTTCGATCACTACCACCTGACCATCGAGGCTGCACTGAGTGGGCTTGGCGTGGCAATTGCGCCCTGGCATCTGGTTGCCGCAGAGATCGCATCGGGCCGGCTGATTGCCCCCCATGAGTTCCTGCCCAGCGGCTATCGCTATGTCGTCAAGCTTGAGCGGCCCGGACGCCGCAAGACCGAGCATTTCGTCGGATGGCTCAAAGAGGCGATCGCCGATTTCCCGCAGCGGCCAGCTTGAGCAGCCCGTGCCGCCCGCCGGCCGGGCAGCAGTCATGCGCGAGGGGCTGTTGCGCTGATCGGCCGACCGGCCCGGCGAGCAGGTAGGCGGAAACGCCGGCGCGGGCACGGGCAGGGGCCCGACCAGGCGCTTGCTGGCGCCACCAGACCGTGTTTTCCTGATGCTCACCCAGCGGAGGACCAAAACCCATGGATCAGGTAACCGGCGGCTGCCGCTGCGGCGCGGTGCGCCTTGTGGCCCATGGCCAGCCCGACCGCGTCGGCATCTGCCATTGCCTCGATTGCCGCAAGGCGCATGGCGCGCTGTTCTACGCCGCCGCCATCTTCCCGCAGGACAGGGTGACCATCACCGGCGAAACCCGCGCCTATCAGGGCCGCCACTTCTGCCCACACTGCGGCTCCCCGGTCTTTGCCCGTTCGGGCAATGAAGTGGAAGTCCACCTCGGCACACTGGACGCGCCCGACCAGTTCACCCCGACCTATGAGTGCTGGACGGCGCGGCGGGAGCACTGGCTGCCGGATTTTGCGGGGATGACGGGGTATGGGCGGGATCGCGAGGGGTAGAGACGGGCCGCTTGCCCACCCAAGCTGTTAGCTCGACCCCCGGGTCGCGTCGCGCCCAACGGCAACGCCACCCTTGGGATTGAACCAGTTCCCCCGGGCGAGCCGGTGGCGGACATAGTCCTGATAGGCTTGGGGCGACAGCGGGGTCTTTGACGTGTGCCGCCGCGTGTTGCAGAGCCAGCAGGCAGCGACAATGTTTTCCGCGACATCCTCGCCGCCGTCACATTGCGCCAGCAGGTGCTCAGCGGTGCGCCTGTTTGACCGCTTGTCACTCGCAGCCGCCATGCGGCGACCGCAATACCAGCACAGCCCGCCCTGGCGGTGAAAAGCCTCGTCCCGGAATTTTTTGACGTTCGACATGGGTAACCTTCGACGGCAGACAGGCTAGAAACCAGGCGGCGGAAAAATCCTGCCGCTTTGGCGCCCTGCAGCACGCCATAACTTGCGACGGGCGTCCACCGGCTCGAGATGCCGATACTTGCCACCCGAAAACTTTGGCCAGTCCAGCGCCAGGCCGCAGCGGACCAGCTCGGCCGCCAGATCGCTGCCATCGGGCAAGTAGCACTCCGCCACGAGGCGGTCATAGGACAGTTCGGGACGAATCCGCGCGGTTATCATTTGGCCCTTGCACATCTGCACCAGCGCCCATTTTGAGCGCTGACCCCAGGGATGGTCGAGTTCGGGTGCATCGATGCCGGCAAGTCGGATGTGTTGCTTGTTGATGACGATAGTGTCGCCATCGATGACCCAACACTGGCCGCGCAACACAGTCTCTGTTTGTGGCGGCTGACGTTGGAACGGCACCACAGCGTTTGGATATCGTCGAGCCTGACGGACGCTCGGGCGCCGACGCCTGAACAACCGGACGAGCATCCAAAATAGTCGCATGGTTCCCCCCAGCACCGTCCAATCATAGGGAAAGTAGCGCGCCCTGCAAAACGAATCCCATCTTCAAGGCTTCGTCTTGAGGCAAATGCAGCGGTCGCTGACGAACGGAAGCTGCTGGAGATCGTCAGTGTGGCGTTGCGTGCCGGACCAGTTCACCCCGAGCTATCAATGCTGGACGGCCCGGCAGGAGAACTGGTTGCCAGAATTTGCGGGGATGATGGGGTATGTGGGGGATCGGAAGGGGTAGGGCTTTGTCACCGAGCCATCCCCAACCTCGGTGTCACCCCGGCGAAGGCCGGGGTCCAACCTGAGGTCGTTCCCCGCGCACAGCAGATCCGACCATCTCAGGATGGATTCCGGCCTTCGCCGGAATGACACCGAGAGTGTTGAAACTTCAGTAGGCCCGGGCCATTCTCAAGGACATGGGCAAGACATTTCTCGTCTACATCATGGCCAATCGCAAGCATGGGACGATCTATACCGGCGTGACCAGCGACCCGGCTGGCCGTGTCTGGCAGCACAAGAACCATGCCTTCAAGGGAAGCTTCACCGACCGCTACTATTGCGACATTCTGGTCTGGTACGAAGTCCATGAGGATGCCGAAGCCGCCATCACCCGCGAAAAGCGCATCAAGGAGTGGCATCGCCCCTGGAAGGACCGGCTCATCGAGGCGATGAACCCGGACTGGCGGGATCTTTCTGGTGATGTGGGGCTTTGACGCCCCCCACCCACGGCGTCACCCCGGCGAAGGCCGGGGTCCATCCTGAGGTCTATCCACCGGCACGACAGGCTCGGCCGTCTCCGGATGCATTCCGGCCTCCGGCGGAATGACACTGTGGTTGTTTTGGTGTTGTTAGTTCACCGGGAAGCTTGGCTTTTGCTGCCGCATTGCGAAAACACGGGCAGAATCTATGTGTTCCTGAGTGAAACGCCGCCAAATATAATCAACGTCATGCAGTCCCAAGAGACGTAATTGGACTACATGGCTATCCGGTCTAAAGTCACGTCGTCCTCGGCTGCGATTTCAAGTGCATCGCTATATGCCTTGCGCCGCTCTTCTTGATCAAAAAAGGTATTGGCATGGACGCTCATAGCGTCTTCTAGAATGTTGATCAGTTTAAAGAAAGAGACTGGCTGCGCAGTATACTTGGGAAGTATGTTGGTCAAATAAAGGTGCTTAAAACCCTTCAACGAAAAACCAAGCGGCTCTCGGGAGTGCAAGTCCAATATCAGAGTTAGATGCTGGTCTATCCTACGATATACGCTCGGACTATCGCGGCGCATATACTCCAGGCTGTCTGCATTCTCGTAGTACAGCGCTTTAGGTACATATTTCGCATCAAGCGAATTTGAGGCCATCCCGCTCATAGCAAACTACCAAAGTCTACGCTGATAGCGTTCCTCATACTGGATGGGAAGTTGCGCATTGACAGTGTCAGCCTCGATAAAGTGAGAGCGCGTTATGATGCCATTGAACGGTACATTTAGCCGACGGGTCAGGCCTGGTCTACCCGCAGGAAAGTCCATGGTAACATAAGTTGCCAAAACGACGTCGGAAGGAATCTCCGCCGGTTCCAACACACATACCATACTCGGCACGTAACGAAAATGGAGCCTCGGCTTTGTGATGAACACAAACTGATCAAGGCCCAATTTGTCGTCGCCGACAGGCCGCCTAACGCCCTTAAAGCAGGCATGAGCATTCTGCAAAGCTTGGGCAGTCAAGACTTCTCGAAGGCTATGGAATTTTGAGGCATTCGGAACTGGCGGTAGTTGCCCGATTACCAAGCTCCAGAGGTCA
>JAHJOS010000031.1 GCA_018820005.1 Alphaproteobacteria bacterium
CGCAGGCTTATGAGGAGTGGCATATGAAGAACTCGCCCTTTGGTGTGGTCTTGGCGGTAGGGCCTGATGTGAGAAACTGCAAGGTGGGACAGGAGATTGAGTTTGGATGCCATTCCGGGAAAGCCCAGGGTTATATTAAGAATGAACTTGAGTCAGAATCAAAGTATATCTACATAAAGGACAGGGATGTTTTATCTGTCATAAAGAGGAGGGAAGAATGATAACAGTAAACGAAGCATTGACATTACTTGGCACGCTTCGCCAGAGAGTAAATGCTCTTGAAAGGCTCCGTGGCGAGGAGAGCCCGCGCTGTTTCGAGCGCTGCCATGGTCAGCCTGAGATCGTCGCGGTCGCCGAAGAAATTGCAGTTGACCAGCGGCTGATCCGCCGGATTTGCCGACCGCAGCGTGACGCTGCCGCGCGCCTTCGGGCGCAGCAAACATGAGGTGAAGGTCACGCCCCAGGTCGGCTTGGCCGCACTGACGTCGCGGTCGAGATAAACGATGGGCGCGCAATAAAGCTGGATGGTTGGCCGCTCGCCGCCATCGGGGTCAAAGAACAGGCAGGCCTCGATGCCGGTTGTCGTCACCGGGCCTGAGTTGAACGCCAGATATTGCAGGCCATTGCGCACCATGTTCCAGCCCTTGTCCTGGCCGAAATAGCCCGATTTGCCCCGAGTAGTTGCAATCACGGGCACCTCATGGTGGTCCTGCAGATTCTGCCCGACGCCGGCAATATCGGCGACCACATCGATGCCGTGTTCGCGCAGGTGATCGGCCGGTCCCAGGCCGCTCAGCATCATCAGCTTGGCGCTGTTGTAGCTGCCTGCGGCCACCAGCACTTCGCGCCCCGCCCGGGCAATATGGGTCTGGCCATGCCTCTGGTAGGCAAGGCCCACGGCACGGCCATTTTCGATGATGATCCGGTCGACCCGGGCATCGGTAACGATCTCAAGCCGCTCGTCGTCCGCCAGCGGATTGAGGAACGCCTTGCGCGCATCCGAGCGCTCGGTATAGCGCCCCCATTGCCCATAGGTGTGCTGCATGATGCCCACGCCATTCTGGCGCGCGCCGTTGAAATCGGGGTTGTAGCCATGGCCCAGCCCCTGCGCCGCGCGCAAAAAGTCCTCGGTGGTGGGGGAAATATGGGCAGGTTCGGACACGCGCAGATTGCCGCCGATGCCGTGGAACTGGTCGTTGAAACGACTATTGGCCTCGACGCCGGTAAAATGGGGCAGCATGTCGGCATAGGACCAGTCGCCGCTATTGCCCAGTCCGGCGGCCCAGCCGTCATAATCCTCGGCCTGGCCGCGCATATAGACCATGGCGTTGACGGCACTGCCGCCGCCCAGTGCCTTGCCTACCGGCACGATGGGCGCGCGGCCGCCCAATTGTGGCTGCGGCACGGTCTTGTGCATTTCGAGAAAATCGTCCCGGGCGAGGAACTTCATATAGCCCGCCGGCATATCCATCAGCCGGTTGGTGCGCGCCGGGCCCCGCTCGATCAGCAGCACCGAACAACCGAAATCGCGCACCAGGCGCATGGCGGCGACGCAGGCAGCCGATCCGCCCCCCGCGATCACGAAATCATAGTCTGCCATAGCCGCCCCCTCAGGCCTGTCCGAGAATCTCTTCCAGCCGGTTTTCGATAATTATGCCAACATTGGCGCATTCACGGGCAATTTCGCTGACGAAATCGGCCAGCACCTCGCGCTTGAGCGCGGCGGTGGAGCGCACCACCATGGCCGTATCGCGGTGCAGCGGCTCGAAATGGGTCGGCGCAATTTCCACCAGCCGGCCCGCCGCCACGTCTTCGGCAACCGCCGACTGCACGAAAAAACCCAGTCCCTGGCCCTTCATGGCCAGTCGCCGTGCCGGCCCGGTGGGCAGGTCCACACTGGTCTGCGCCATGCGCGCCAGCGCGGCGGCCTGCTCGGGCTCGGCCTGCCACCAGCGCAGCGAGATCACCCGTGGCACCAGCGCCAGCACTTCCTCGATCTCGGGCTGGCGCGACAATTGTGCAGCAATCTCGGGCGAGACCACCAGGGGCACCCGCTCGCGCATCACCACCAGTGGCAGCAGGTCCACCACCAGCGGATCCAGATTGGGCCAGCACAAAATGCCCATCTCGACATTGCGCTCATGCAACATCGAGACAATCTGCGACTGGCGCCCTTCGTTCACCACCACGTCGACATGCGGGTATTTTTCCTGAAATCGCAGCAGCGACTCGGTAATCAGCGGCGAGACCAGCGTGCGCAGCGAGGCAATCGCCACCCGCCCGCGCTCGGCCAGCCGCAGCGCTTCACGCGCTTCCTGCGCCGTGCCGATGATACGGCGCGCAAACGGCAGGAAGGTCATGCCCTGATCGGTCAGCGTCACGGTGCGACCGCGCTGAAACAGCGTCACGCCCAGCAATTGCTCAAGCGCCCTGATGCGCATCGAGGCGGTGGCCTGGGTGATGTTCAGATGGGCCGCTGCCCGGGTGAAGCTTTGCTCGCGCACGATGCGGTCAAAGGTGCGAAGCTGATCGAGGTCCATTAGAATTGCTTATACGAAGAGGTCTCGTGGCAGGTTTAGCCAGGCTAGCATCAGCGCTATCGATGCGAAAGACGATTGTTACCGGGGGAACAGCCGCCAGAGAGCCGCACCGCTAGAACACTGACATCACCACCGGGATGCCAGCACATGAACCGCACACAGTCGATCCAGTCCATCACCCGCCCAGGCATCAAAGGGTCCATCCTGCTGGGACTGGCAAGTCTGCTGGTGCTCTATACCTTTATGCTTGGCAACAGCTGGGTCTGGGGTGGGGCCCGCATCGAGATCGCCATGATCGAACGCGGGCTGTGCACGCCCGGCGATTGCGCCGCAGCCATTGCCGGGCATTTCGCGGGATATGAGACCGAGACCGGCAAGCCGGCGGAACTCTACCAGTACTGCCTGGGCACCCAGGAGCTGGCGACAGCCAGCATCGACCACGGTATCGGCTTCGTCATTCCCGCCATCCGCACCCTGCTGCAGTTTCCCTGCGGCAACGTCTATGGCTGAAGGATTGAGCAGGGTGCCGCAGCCGCCTTGACGCTACCGGTGTCACCATCCAGCTTGGCGCGATGCGCCCTGATTCGCCGAGCACCGTACGATGACCTGGCTGGCCGAGACCGCCATGCTGAGCCATGGCTGGCGCCGCTTCGCGCTGCTGGTGCTGGCGGGCGTTATTGCAGGCCTGTCGGTGCCGCCGCTGTTTGTGCTGCCGGCGCTGTTCATCGCCTTTCCGGTCTGGGTCTGGTGCCTTGATGGCGCCACGCCGGGACGCGGCTGGCGGCGCCTGTTCGGGCAGGCCTTTGCCATCGGCTTTGCCTTCGGCTGGGGCTATTTCACCGTAGCGTTCCATTGGCTGGGCGCGGCGTTTTTCGTCGATGGCGGCATCATGGTTGTCATCATGCCCTTTGCCATCCTGGCGCTGGCTGCACTGATCGCGTTTTTCTGGGGCCTCGCCAGCGCCGCCGCGCATATGTTCTGGTCCCATGGGCCCTGGCGTATCGTGACGCTGGCCACTTTTGTGACCATGGCCGAATGGGCGCGCGGCCATGTGCTGACCGGGTTCCCGTTCGATCTGTTGGGTTATGCGCTGACGCCCAATGACGAGATGATGCAGCTCGCCTCGGTGATCGGCATCTATGGGCTGACGCTGCTGGCGGCGCTGCTCGCCATGACGCCGGCGCTGATCTGGCCGGCCGATGAGCGCAGCCTCAGCCGCCGCCTGCTGCCGTTCTTCTTGGCCATCGCCGTCATCGCCGCCCAACTTGGCTATGGCTATAACCGGCTGGCCGGCACCATCGCGACGCCGCGCACCGATGTGGCCATGCGCCTGGTGCAGCCACTGGTCTACGAACATGCCGACTGGGCCAAGGCCGACCCGGTGGCGCTGATCGACCGGCTGCTGATGCTTTCGGAAATGCGCATGGACCCGGCCGACCAGGGGCTGGCCGACATCACCACCCTGGTCTGGCCGGAATCGAGCCTGCCGTTTTTCCTGTCTACTTATCCCGAGGCGCTGGCGCGCATTGCCCGCATGCTGCCCGACGGCACGACGCTTCTGGCCGGCGCGCCGCGCCAGGATTATCTGCCCGGCGCCACCACCAGCGCCGGCCCGCCCTACAACGCCATGCTGGCCATCGACACCAATGGCGAGGTCATCGCCAGTTATGACAAATCCCATCTGGTGCCGTTTGGCGAATTCCTGCCCTTCGCGCCCTTTTTTGCGCAGCTGGGCATCAAGCAGTTCGTGCCGGGCGCCGAAGGCTGGGCCCATGGTGATGCGCGCCGCCGCCTGGTGAGCCTGCCCGCCACGCCAGCCTTTCTGGCCGTGATCTGCTACGAAATCCTGTTTTCCGGCGACCTCGGCGATACCGGTAGCGCCCAGTTCCTGCTCAATATCACTAATGACGCCTGGTTCGACAATTCCATCGGCCCGGCCCAGCACGCCCACCATGCCCGCGTCCGCGCGGTGGAAGAGGGCCTCAGCCTGATCCGCGCCGCCAATTCCGGTCTGACCTTCGCCACCGATCCACTGGGGCGGGTCACCGCGCAATTGCCGCCGCTGCAGATGGCCGTTCTCGATGTGCGGCCCGATGAGCGGCTGGCCTCGACGCCCTTCACGCAATGGCGCTACTGGCCGCTGCTGGTGGCATTGCTGATCGGGCTGGGCATCGCCGTCATCACCGGGCGGCGGCGCAAGCCGGCGCTCTGAGCGTGGCCGCCCGCCTTTCCAATGCCTTCATGCTGTGTCATCACCGGCATAAGCAAAACCAAGAAAAACTGTCGAGTACACCATGGCCATCAGACTGCATCGCGGCGATCTGCCCAATCTGTCCAATTATGACGGCCGTGCCGTTGCCATCGATACCGAGACGATGGGGCTGAACCCGCACCGTGATCGCCTCTGCGTTGTCCAACTCTCGCCCGGTGACGGCAGCGCCGATATCGTCCAGATCCCCCAGGATGCCAGCGAGGCGCCCAATCTGGTCAAGTTGCTGGCCAATCCCGATGTGACCAAGATTTTTCACTACGCGCGCTTTGACGTGGCCGTGCTCAAGCAGCGCTTCGGTGTGGTGACCGGGCCGATCTATTGCACCAAGATCGCGTCCAAGCTGGTCCGCACCTATACCGATCGGCATGGCCTGAAAGACCTCAGCCGCGAACTGCTGGGCGTCGATATGTCCAAGCAGCAGCAGAGCTCGGACTGGGGTAGCGACAAGCTCAGCGACGCCCAGCTCGACTATGCCGCGTCCGACGTGCTGCATCTGCATGATCTGCGCCGACATCTCGATCGCATGCTGGCCCGCGAAGGCCGCACTGAAATTGCCAAGGCCTGTTTCGACTTCCTCAAGACCCGCTGCGAACTTGATCTGCTGGGCTGGGACGAAACCGACATCTTCGCCCATAGCTGATGGCTGAAGCGCGCTTCAACATCGAGGCCGATTCTGCTCGCCGTACCCGGGTGTACCAGGGCCTGATACGCCGCAACCGCGTGGTGGGCGTGCTGCGCCTTGCCGTGCCGGTCGTCGGTGCGCTGGTGCTCATCGCCCTGATCGGGGAAATCTATATCTCGAGCCTTGGCACAAGGTTTGGCGTTGGCCGCATCGAGGTCACCCGCGACAGCGTCTCCATCGACACTCCCGAATATGCCGGCGTGCTCGACAATGGCACTGCCTATCGCGTTTGGGCCAGCCAGGCGCGCGCGGCGATTGGCGATACAAACCGCGTCGCGCTGACCGATGCGCGGCTGGTGATGCGCAAGCGCGATGGCGTCACCACCACCATCACCGCCGTTGCCTCCACGCTCGATCTGGCCAATGAGACGGTCACCATTCCGGGCGTCGCCAATATCGTGGAATCAACGGGAACGGTCGGCACCATCGTCAATTCGGTTTTCGACTACGCCAACCAGAAGCTGGTGGGCGAGGGGCCGGTGCATGTCGATCAGGCCGATGGCACCACGCTCGACAGCGTGGGCATGACCTATGATACCAATACTGCGCGCTGGACATTCTCGCGCGCCATCGTCACCCTGCCTTCGACGCCCGGATCCAAGAAACCATGATGCTTCGCCCGCTGGTCTTTGTTGCTTTCGCGCTGGTGGTTGCGCCCGCGCTGGCCCAGAGCAAGGTCAATATAACGGCCGACCTGTTTGACCTGGACGAGGCCAACCACACTGCCGTGTTCACCGGCAATGTGGTGGTGGTTCATCCCACGGTCACGGTCTGGGCTCCCAGGGTGGTTGCCACCTATGGCGACGGCGGCACATCCGACATCAAGACCTTTGAAGCCACCGGCGACGTCAAGCTGCAGACCGTGGACCAGACCGCAACCGGCCAGCGCGCCGTTTTTACGCCGGCCGATCAACTGCTGCGCCTGACGGGCAATGTGGTGGTGGTCAATGCCGGTGGCACGGTCAATTCCAGCGAGCTCGTGGTCAATCTTGAAACCAATGTCTCCACCTTCACCAGCGGCAAATCCGGTCGTGTGACCGGCGTGTTCAGTTCGCAATGACCGGGGAGAAAAAGCCCAAGCTGGACCAGACCGGTTGGCTGGTCGCCCATAGCCTTGCCAAGAGCTTTGGCAAGCGCGTGGTGGTGCGTGACGTTTCGATCGCCTTGCGGCGGGGCGAAGCGGTCGGCCTGCTCGGCCCCAATGGCGCCGGCAAGACCACCGTGTTCACCATGATCATGGGACTGGTCAAACCTGACGCGGGCAGCATCCAGATGGACGGCCGCGATATCACGCGCCTGCCGCTGTTTCAGCGCGGCCAGCTCGGTATCGGCTATCTGCCGCAGGAACCCTCGATCTTCCGTGGCCTGACGGTGACGGGCAATATCATGGCCGTGCTGGAGAACCACATATCGGACCGCAAGGCCCGCAAGGCGCGGCTCGCCAGCCTTCTGGAAGAATTCTCCATTCAGCACCTGGCATCGTCCAGCGCGCTCGCCCTGTCGGGCGGCGAGCGCCGTCGCGTCGAGATTGCCCGGGCGCTGGCCGCCGATCCGGCCTTCATGCTGCTCGATGAGCCTTTCGCGGGCGTTGACCCCATCGCCGTCGCGGAGGTCAAGGGGCTGGTGCGCCAGCTCACCCAGCGCGGCATTGGCGTGCTGATCACCGACCATGCCGTGCGCGAGACGCTGGGGCTGGTGGATCGGGCCTATGTCATCCATGGCGGCAAGGTGATGATCCAGGGGCGCCCCGAAACCATCAGCGCTGATCCCGACGCCCGCCGTGTCTATCTGGGCGAGAACTTCGAAATCTGATTGTGGCGCCGCAGGGCACCCACTTGGCATGAAAATTGCCACGCCTTACGCCCCTGAACTTGCCCCCTGTCCAAATTTGAGGCATGGTCCGCGCTGGGGAGTGGCCGGGAACGGCCAGAATTTGCGCTAAAGGGCTCGGCCATATGGCACTTTCGCCGCGTCTGGAATTTCGGCAGGCCCAGAGCCTGACGCTGACGCCGCAGCTGATGCAGTCGATCCGCCTGCTGCAGCTCAGCCACCTCGAGCTCAACGATTTCGTCGATGCCGAACTTTTGCGCAATCCGCTGCTGGAACGCGAAGACGGCAGCGAACCCGGCGACGCCGAGCCGGCCCAGCCGCCCGAGCGCTCCACCGAAATCAGCGCCTATGAAGACACCGTCGATCGTGGCGACCGTATTCAGGACGCTGCCTCGATAGCCGATGGCTATGATACAGCGGTCGAGAACGTCTTTCCCGATCAGGGCGCCCAGGATCAGCTGGTGCCCACCAGCCGGCTCGACCGCAACGGGGCCAGCGAGGGCGGCGAAGCCCCCGATATCGACCAGTTCGTGGCCTCGCGCCCCGTTCTGGGCGAGCATCTTGAGGCGCAGGCCAACATGATCCTGCGCACGACCGCTGACCGGCTGATCGCCCGCCATCTGATCGATGGTCTCAACGAGGCCGGCTATCTGACCCTTGATCTATTGGCTCTGGCCGACCAGCTGGGGGCCGAACTGGGTGACATTGAAGCGGTGCTCGGCGCTCTGCAGGGCTGCGATCCCGTGGGCGTCTTTGCCCGCACGGTCCCAGAATGCCTCGCCATCCAGTTGCGCGACCGCGACCGGCTCGATCCCATGATGCAGGCGCTGCTCGACAATATCGGCCTATTGGCCGAGCACGACATGGCCGGCCTGATGCGGGCCGCTGGCTGTGATCGCGAGGATCTCGCCGACATGCTGGCCGAAATCCGCCAGCTCGACCCCAAGCCGGGGCTCGCCTTCGACAGCGGTCCGATTGAAACCGTGGTGCCCGATGTCTTTGTGCGGCGGGCCAATGACGGGGGCTGGCATGTCGAACTCAATACCGAAGTGCTGCCGCGTGTGCTGATCAACCGCGTCTATTACGCCACGGTATCCAAGCAGACCCGCAACCCGGCCGAGAAGGCCTTTTTGTCCGATAGCCTGTCGACGGCCAACTGGCTGACCAAGTCGCTGGACCAACGCGCCCAGACCATCCTCAAGGTCGCGACCGAAATCGTGCGCCAGCAGGATGGTTTTTTGACCGACGGCATTGCCCATCTCAAGCCCATGACGCTGCGCATGGTGGCCGAAACCATCGACATGCACGAATCCACCGTCAGCCGCGTCACGGCCAACAAATATATCGCCACCCCGCGTGGTCTCTTTGAGATGAAATACTTCTTTACCACCGCCATTGCCTCAAGCGACGGCGGCGTCGATCACTCTGCCGAATCGGTGCGCCACCGCATTCGCCAGCTGATCGCGGCAGAGCAGGTCACGGCGGTGCTCAGCGATGACACCATCGCCGATATGCTCAAGCAGGAGCAGGGGATCGATCTGGCGCGGCGCACCGTGGCCAAATATCGCGAGGGCATGAACATCCCCTCATCAGTGATCCGCCGCCGCCAGATGAAAAATCTCGAGCGCATGGCCTGAGCCACTTGGCCGCCGCAGCCAAACTGCTCGCGAAAGTTAAGGCCATTTTCAGGCGAAGTCCAAAGGATAAACCAACCACAACGCCGAGTTGCGCATTGCACCTGCGTCGAACGCAGGTCTAGCATTGCAGCAGTTGCATACCCACATCCTGGGGGTAGGTGACAGGCGCGAGACCCGAAGTCCGGGAACCGGCTTTCGGAGATCTTGGCGTCGAACAGCGACACAAGGAAAGAGGAAGCCATGACCTTACGCGTTTCGGGAAAGAACATGGACGTTGGCGATGCACTCCGCGGCAAGGCGGAAGAGCATTTCGAGGATGTCGTCGGCAAGTATTTCGACGGCGGCTATGACGGCCATTTGACCCTCACCCCCGATGGGATCGGCTTCCGCGCCGACTGCGTGGTTCATCTGGACTCCGGAGCAACGCTGCAGGCCAGCGCCCAGGGCACCGACGCGACGGCAGCCTATGAAGTGATGGCGGTCAACATCGAAAAGCGCCTGCGCCGCTACAACCGCAAGCTCAAGCAGCACCGTCGCGGCGTCAACGGTGACGCCACTGACCTGACCGCGCAATACACCGTGTTTGATTCGGGCAGCCAGTTCGAAGAACTCGACGCCGATTACGCGCCTGCCGTGATTGCCGAGACCACCAAAAACCTGCGCCAGCTCAGCGTTGAAGAGGCCGTGATGGAGCTCGACCTCAGCGGCGGGCAGGTCGTGATGTTCCGCCATGCTGGACATGGCGGACTCAATGTGGTCTACCGCCGCTCCGACGGCAATATAGGCTGGATTGATCCGGCACTCGGAGCCAATTGAAGGGCTCTGCGCCGATCAATTATATGACTTATACCAAGGCGAATTGCATGGAATTGGCCGATATTCTGGCTGAAAGTGCTGTGCTTGCTTGCACGGGGCTCGAAACGAAAAGTCAGTTGTTTGAACAACTTGCTGGCCGCGCTGCCGAACTGACCGGCCGCGACAAGGCAGAAATCCTCGATGCCATCGTCAGCCGGGAGGAGCTCGGCTCGACCGGGCTTGGTAATGGCATCGCCATTCCGCACGGCAAGATCGCCGGTCTCAACGGCGTCACGGCCCTGTTCGCCCGCCTTGATCAACCGATCGATTTTGATTCGGTTGATGATCAGCCGGTCGATCTGGTGGTGATGTTGCTGGCCCCCACGGGGGCCGGCGCCGACCATCTCAAGGCGTTGTCCAAGGTCGCGCGCCTGCTGCGCACGGAAGCCATGGTAGATGACCTGCGCCGAACCGACGATGTTGCGCGGCTTTACCAACTGCTGACCGAGCCGCTGGCGACCCATTACGCGGCCTGAGCGCAGCGGCAGGAACGATCCTTAGGCGCAACCAATAAAAAGACCCCCTGGCCGGACAGGCGAGGGGGTCTGTTTTTGTAAATTGTCGTGGCGCGTTTAGTGCAG
This sequence comes from Alphaproteobacteria bacterium, assembly GCA_018820005.1. Classification (GTDB taxonomy): domain Bacteria; phylum Pseudomonadota; class Alphaproteobacteria; order Rhizobiales; family Devosiaceae; genus Devosia. The sequence goes on from JAHJOS010000031.1 coordinate 10,398, forward strand.
CGTCGCCAGACCCAGGCTGCTGTCTTCGAGCCAGTCGGTGACGGCATCTTCGGTGTCGGTTACCAGGAGCGGCTTGCCATCGGCAGACATCAGCAACTGATAGCTGCCCTGCGGATCAAAACTGGCATCTTCAATCATGGTGCCGAGCACTTCGCCGCTGACGGCGCGCATATAGGCCACGGCATTGCCACCCAGCGCCGCAAACTGCGCACGGGTCAGCGACTTGAGGGGGTGGATCACGTGATCCCGCGTGGCCTGGTCATTTCGTTTTTCATACATGGGTCGGCCCTTTCCTCAGACTGAGCGAATTTCGATACGGCGGGCGGTCTTGATAGGCTTGGGTCGGTCGATCTCGATGACCAGCATACCATGTCCCAGCGTCGCGTGCTTGATGATCATGCCATCGGCCAGCAGAAACGAGCGCTGGAACTGCCGGGCGGCAATGCCGCGATGCAG
>JAHJOS010000258.1 GCA_018820005.1 Alphaproteobacteria bacterium
AACACGCCATCGGCGGCCATGCGTTCCATCACGGCTGAACCATCGATCCAGAGCACGTCGAACTGTGGATTGTCACCCTCGGCGGCGATCTTGCCTAGCGTTTCGCCGGTGCTGCCGGGTTCGACGACATCGACGGTCAGGCCGGTCTTGGCCTGGAAGGCCTCAACGACCTTGCCGGAGAAATCGAGCGCGTCATACAGAACCAGATCGGCGGCCATGGCGGGCATGGCAATAGAAACAACAGCAAGTGCCGTCACAATTCCAATTGAATTTCGGATTTTCATTTTATTGTCCCTGCGTACCTATTTTCAGCGCAGAATTAGCGCCATTGTACCATAGTCACACAGCTTGAATGTTTTGTGTCGAATCCAATTATTTCTTTCGCGTGCCGCGTTTAATCCAGCTTTTGTCGATGGCGCCGCGCAGGGCGCTTAGCCGGTCGAGGCTGTCGATTGCCGCTTCGCTGGCCCGCGCTGCCAGGCTGATGATCATCGCGTCAAGCAGCACCATGGTGCCGCCATGCATGGCCAGGTGATCGGCCTTGCCGCGCGGCACTGGCAGCACCTCGACAATCTGGCCACGGACCAGTGGCGCAAGGTCATCGCTGATCAGCACGACGGGCGCGCCTTGCCGCTGCGCTTCATCAAGAGTTACCGCGGCTTCGCGATAGAGGGGCGCATAGGCCAGTATCAGCACTGCGTCGCCGGGACGCAGGTCGAGCAGGCCATCGGCCAGGGCAATCCCGGAGGAGGAAAGAGCGCTGGTCGGCAGCCCGATGCGGTTGAATTGCAGCGTGGCATAATTGGCCATGGCGCCGGACGGACCGATGCCGAACACATGCCGCCGATTGGCCTTGGCCAGGATATCGACGGCGCGCGACAGGCTCTGACCCATTGCCGGGGTCTTGAGCAGGTCGAGCACGTCATGATGGATGCCGATGACATGGTGCAGTGCCGATCCGGCATCGCCACCAGCCTCTTCCAGCGTGTGGGCCAGGCGCGACCCCGGCGTGGTGCCGGTCAGTTCGGTCAGCAGCACTTCGCGCAGTTCCGAAAGGCCACCGAACCCCAGCGAGCGCACGGTGCGCACCACCGTGGCGTCGCTCGATCCGGCCATTTCGGCGATCTGTGCCGCCGAATTGAGCAGCACTGCCTGCTTGCGATCGACAAAGAACCTGGCGACCTGCCGTTCGGCAGGCGATAACCGCTCCATGGCGTCGGCCACCTTGGTGTCGAATTCGGCCTGTGCTGGCTGCGCGGCATTGCGTGACATCGAGGTCGGCCCCCTCTGAAGGTTTGTAGTGAACGCTTCAGATGTCGTCATAGGAAGTGTTTGTTACAGCAATGTGACGTTGTGGGGTTGTGTAGCAATCACTTCAGCCACGCGAGCTTTTCAATTCCCAAAGGACGTAGGCAAGGCTAGCGACGACACCACCGGCCAGCGACCATGGCCACCAACCATATGCGAACAGATATGTCTGCCAGGTCTGTAGCAATAGCTTCAGCAGGTACTGGTTGGAGCCAAACAGCGAGAGTAACGGTGCAATCGAGCCGACTAGGGCACCCAGAACGAACAGCATGGCGGCGATGAACGCTTTCGGCCTGCCGGTGGAGATCATTGCACATGCCGTGCTGCTGGCCGCCAGGTCACGAGGCGGTACACGTAAGCGGTAGCGGCCGCTGCCAGAACTACGATGGTCAAGGGATCGATGTAGTTGGCCACCAGCTCGTAATGCTCCTGCACCAGGTAGCCCGCTGAGATCATGATCAGGTTCCACAACCCCGCCCCGATTGCCGTGGACAGTAGGAAGGCGACCAGATTCATGCGAGCCAGTCCAGCAGGCACCGAAATCAAGGTCCTGACGATGGGGGCAAGCCGCCCGACCAGGACGATGATCGGGCCAAATCGGGTGAAGTAACCCGTCGCCTTGTCGATCTCGTCCGCGTTGACGGTAAGCCAGCGCCCGAAACGGTCAGCGAGGGCGCGGAAACGCTCAACGCCCAACGCGCGACCGGCATAATACCAGGGCAATGTTCCCGCGACGGATCCCAGGCTGGTGGTGACGAGCACTCCCAGGAAGTTCATATCACCCTGAGCCGCCGAGAATCCAGCAAAGGGCACGATCAACTCCGAAGGGATCGGCGGGAACACGCTCTCGAGCAGCATGAGCAGGAACAAGCCTGCATAGCCGAACTGGTTGATTACGGACACGATCCATTCGCTCATCGTTGGTTTTCCTTGAAATCGGCTGGACCGTGCGAAGGCTCGCGCCGGAAGGCCGGGGACCGAAAACCCGGATCGTGAAAGACCACCCGCACCGAAA
>JAHJOS010000259.1 GCA_018820005.1 Alphaproteobacteria bacterium
CTCGACGATCGCCTTGGCGCGCTTGTGCGCGAATTCCCCAGGGCCATGATCATCGGGCCAGATGCCGACCGCCTGCCGCCAATTGGTCAGGCCGCTGCAGCCAGCTTCGCCTTCGAGCGCTATGCCGCGTTTGCCGGCGACGACGATATTCCCGCCGACGCTGGCGACAATTACAACCTCATCGTCTCGATCCTGCACCTGCAAGCCGTCAATGATGTCCCCGGCTACCTCGCCCGCCTCAAGGCGCGACTGGCGCCGGATGGTCTTTTGATGGTTGCGTGCCTTGGTGGCGAAAGCCTCACCGAACTGCGCGAGGCATTTCTGGCGGCAGATGCGCTGGTCCTGGGCGGGGCTTCGGCCCGCGTTGCCCCCATGATCCAGGTCCGTGATGGCGGCGCCTTGCTGCAGCGCGCCGGTCTCGCCCTGCCCGTCGCCGATGTCGAGACCCATGTGGTGCGCTATCCTCATCCGCTGGCGCTGATGGCAGAACTGAAAGCGTTTGGCGCGGCCAATCCTCTGGTTGACCGCCCCCGCCGCCCCACGACCCGCACCCTGCTCAGCGCTGCGGCCACGGCCTATGCCGAACGCGACGCCGACCCCGACGGTCGCATCCGCGCGACCCTTGAAATTGTCTGGCTGTCCGGCTGGTCTCCCCACGAAAGCCAGCAGCAGCCCCTTAAGCCCGGCAGCGCCAAGACAAGGCTCGGCGACGCGCTTGGGGGCCCATAGAATGGATGCACTTGCCGGCCACATCCTGATTGTCTCCGGCTCGCCGGGTTCAGGCAAAACCACTATCGCGGCCCAGCTTGCACGCCTGGCCGGCTGCAAGAAGGTGCATCTGCACTCCGACGACTTCTGGGGCTATATCGGCACCGGCCATGTCGACCCCTGGTTGCCAGAAGCCGATGCGCAGAACCACATGGTCATGCAAATAGCGGCCGAAGTCGCCGCGCTCTATGCCCGCAGGGGCTATCTGGTCGCGCTCGATGGCGTCATCCGTCCATGGGCGCTGGACTATTATGAAAATCTGGGCGTGCCGAGCCATTTCATGGTGCTGCGTACCAGCGTTGATGAAGCAGTGCGTCGCTGCCAGGCACGGGGTGGCGATAGCCTCACCGACCCAGAAATTGTCGCTGAGCTGCACAGCCAGTTTGCCGATCTCGGCGCGTATGAGCACCATGTGCTGCCGGTCGACGGGCTCGATCAGGCCGCGACACTTGAGGCTGTGATCGCCGGCTTCTCATCGGGCGCCCACCGCCGGCGCTAGCTGATTTTTCTGGCGGTTTGTCCGGCCATTTGGCACCTTCTCCTCCGCTGCCGACAGCGGCGAACCAGGAGAGATGGGCATGGCGCAATGCAAGGTCATTCGGGGCGGTGAGGCCTTCCGCGGTAAACAGGGCATGGATTATTTCGCCGGCGTCTCGGCTGAGAGCACCGGCGCCGCAGGGATCTGCATGCACATGCTGGTGCTGCCGCCGGGCGGCAAGGCCAAGCCGCATTATCACGAGAGCCATGAGACCGCGATCTTCCAGATCGAAGGCTCCACCTCGTTCTACCATGGCGAGAACCTCGAGTTCCTCGATCACGTCGCCGAGGGCGACTATGTCTATATACCCGCTGGCGTGCCGCACCAGCCGTTCAACCCGACCGACCGCACTGCCCGCGCTCTGATCGCGCGTACCGATCCCAACGAACAGGAAAGCGTGGTCCTGCTGCCCGAGACCATGAGCCGCGTCTAGCGACCACGTCCGCAGCAAAAAAGGGGCCGGTGTTGCCACCGACCCCTTTGCATATCTTGATTGGAAATACCGCTTAGGCGGCAGCTTCCTCGTCGCTTTCAGCAGCATCGGCCTTGGTGCGCTTGGGCGACTTGGCCAGGTTCTTTTCGATCAGCTGCACGGCTTCGGTCAGCGTGAGCTTGTTGACCACACCGATCTCGCGGCTCATGCGATCCATGGCCTGCTCGAACAGCTGGCGTTCCGAATAGGACTGCTCGGGCTGGTCGTCAGAGCGATAGAGATCGCGCACGACTTCGGAGATCGCAATCAGGTCGCCTGAATTGATCTTGGCTTCATATTCCTGGGCGCGGCGCGACCACATGGTGCGCTTGACGCGCGCGCGACCGGTGACGGTCGTCAGCGCCTGGGTGACCATGTCTTCTTCAGCCAGCTTGCGCATGCCGACAGACTTGATCTTGGCCACGGGAACACGAAGGGTCAGCTTGTCCTGCTCGAAGCTGATGACGAACAACTCAAGGGTCAGGCCGGCGACTTCTTGTTCCTCGATCGAGACAATCACGCCGACACCATGTGCCGGATACACGACATACTCGCCCGTCTTGAATCCAAGCCGCTGCTGTGACTTCTTGGCTACCATATTCATGGAACTCCTTGTTGACGCCCCAAATGGACAGTTCCTGGCGGAACGGACCGTCCATCTCTACTAGTCTTTCGGCGTTCCGACGGAACGTCGCGCGCAGCAATAACCCCACGGGCTTCCGGGTCCGCTTTCCCCGGAGCACATGCATCCATTGATGTTGTCAAAAAAATCGTGCCTGATGGCACGGGCTGGGTGACGGGCTTAACTGCATACCAGAAACGGTATAGCACAAATATTCAGCAAAATCAAAGTTTACGAATCAGCACCGCGTGTGCGTCGATTCAATGTGACGTTCCTGTGGCTGGTATCGGTGCCGATCACTGCGGCAGCGCAAATTCCAGCAGCAGGCTGCGCTGCCAATCGTTGAAATTATTGTCTGATCCGATCAGGATACGGGTCTCTCCATCGGGTGCCGTGTGCACTGCAAGCGACTCCATATTGTCGATCGCCCCGCCCCCTGCGGACAGAATGAGGGCGCCATCCAGGGTATTGCCGGGCTGCACCTGATCGGCGGGTACGCGCCGAATGGCCATGGAAAATCCCAGCACGGAAAGGCCCCGCTCCAGCACCAGCAGATCCCCGTTGGGCAGAAAGGCACAATCGGTGGGATAGGTCCCCGCACTGGCGCGGTAGCTCAATGGTCCCTTGTCAGCCTGGCCCAGCATCCAGCCGCGATGATTGCCCGCTTGGTCTGGTGCATCCTCGGTGATCAGCACGGTCGATCCGGCCACCGGCGAGGTCGGCGGCGCCACGCACAGCGTTTCCAGCGACTTGTTGGTCCGCAGATCGGAGAGCCATTGCGGCAGGGCGATTTCGCGTGCTGCGCCCACGGGTCGGGCGTCAGCAAGGCTGAAATCGGCGACGCGCGTCAGATGCTCGAACGAAACCCTTACCCCGCTCGCCACGCCATCGCGATAGAGCGTATCGATGCTTTCGGCGTCCCTGGCGTATTGGCGCGGCAGCGGCGCCCCCTTGGAATTGAGGATCGGGTCAAGCGACACCCCGATCAGGCCGAATAGCCGCCCACCATCGTCATAGCTCAGACGGCCGGAAACGAAATTGCCCCGGTCTGTCACAAAGGTCACCTGCTGGGCAGGGCCGGTTATGGCCAGACCCGAGAGCCCCCCGAAGCGATCGTCGGGCGCCAACATGGCAATGCCGCCCCGGAACACCAGTCCGCCCACCGGCGCATCGAGTGCAGCGCCCATGAAGCTGGTGACCTGTGTCGCCCCGACAGTAACCTCTTCACCCCATGCCACGCCGGACGCAGAAAAAAGCGCCAGCGCAGCCAGGGCAGTGGCGCGAACCATCAGCGTCCGCGCCGCCGCGTCTGTGCCGGCATTTCCTCGTCGAACAGCGCCGCCAGCTCGTCGGTGAGCGCCCCGGCCAGTTCCTCCGCATCCAGCAGGGTCACGGCGCGACGGTAATAGCGCGTCACGTCATGGCCAATGCCCACCGCCACCAGTTGGATGGGCGAGCGCGTTTCGATGTCTTCGATCACCTGGCGCAGATGGGCTTCCAGGTAATTGCCGGCGTTGACCGACTGCGTACTGTCATCCACCGGCGCGCCATCGGAGATCACCATCAGGATGCGCCGCGCTTCCGGCCGGGCCATCAGGCGCTTGCGCGCCCATTCGAGCGCCTCACCGTCGATGTTCTCCTTGAGCAGACCTTCGCGCATCATCAGGCCAAGGTTGCGCCGCGCGTGGCGCCACGGCTCTTCGGCAGCCTTGTAGATGATGTGGCGCACGTCATTGACGCGACCCGGATTGGCCGGGCGGCCGGCTTCAAGCCAGGCTTCTCGACTCTTGCCGCCCTTCCAGGCGCGCGTCGTAAAGCCCAGGATTTCCACCTTGACGCCGCAGCGCTCGAGCGTACGGGCCAGGATGTCCCCACAGATCGCGGCAATGGTGATCGGCCGGCCGCGCATGGAGCCCGAATTGTCGATCAGCAGCGTCACTACGGTATCGCGGAAATCGGTGTCGTTCTCGACCTTGAAGCTGAGCGCCTGCATGGGATCGGTCACCACGCGGGTCAGGCGTGCCGTATCAAGCAGACCTTCTTCGAGGTCGAACTGCCAGCTTCGGTTCTGCTTGGCCATCAGGCGGCGTTGCAGCTTGTTGGCCAGCCGCGCTACCGCACCAGCCAGATTTTCCAGCTGCTTGTCGAGCAGCGCGCGCAACTGGTCCAGCTCATCTGGCGGGCACAGCTCGGACGCCTTGACGATCTCGTCGAACTTCTGGGTAAACACCTTGTAGTTGAACTGGTTCGAGAGCTGGGTGCCACCGTCCTTGGCCGGCGGCGGCATGGGCGCATCCTCGCCCGATTCAGCGGCAGCGTCTTCGTCGCTGTCAGCCATATCGGATTCGATACCGTCGACATCGCCGGTTTCTTCGCTGTCGCCGGCCTGCTCGTCCTGATCGCTGTCCTGACTTTCGTTCTCGCCCTCACCCTGCTCAGGTGCCTTGTCCGAGTTTTCGCCCTGATCGGGTTCCTGATCGTCACCCTCTTCGTCATCGGACGCATCGGGGTCGTTCATTTCGCTTTCGGGCACGAGATTGAGATCACGCAGCAGCGCTTTGGCCGCCTTGCTGAACTCAGCTTGATCTTCGTAACGGGTCAGCAAATCGTCGAGCGACTTGCCACCCTTGTCCTCAATCTCCTTGCGCCATAGATCGACCAGCGCGTGACCCGATGGCGGCACCGGCACGCCGGCGAGTTTTTCGCGCAGCAGCAAGCCCAGCGCCTCGGCGATGGGCGCATCGCCCTTGTCGTCGACCTCGGCATAATTGGCCCGGAACAGCCGGTCTTCCAGCATTTCGGCAATATTGCCCACCATGCCGGGCATCCGCACGCAGCCCAGTGCCTCGACGCGGGCCTGTTCGAGCGCATCGAACGCGGCCCGGGCGATCGGGTCCATCGGCGACCGCTTGCGGTGCGCGTCCGGATCGTGGCTGGCGAGGCGCATCGCCATGGCATCGCCCTGCCCCCGTGCAATGGCGATATCGCGCCGGGTCGGTAGCCGCGGCAGATTGGCCAGCCGTGCCTTGTCACTGGTCAGCAGCGGCCGGTCTGCGGTGAAACTGACTTCGAGGTCTGCCTTGCCGCCGATGGCGCGCACAGTCGCGCCCATGGCGGATTTGAACACCTGGGTCTGGTCGGGCTTATTGGCTTTATTGCGCGGTGGTTGTGCCATGGAATTGTCCGATCAGGCAGAGGTGGGCGCGCTCAGATGCGCCGCAAACAGAAGAAACATGGGCTGATAGCGCTCTTTTTCCCATTCGGGATGCTGGACGATATCGGCATCGGTGGCGGCCCATTCCTCGACGTGGTCGAGAACAAAGCCGGCGGCAATCAGGCTGTTGATGGTGCTCGAGATCAGCCGGTGGTGCTTGACCACGCCATCGGCGATCCAATTGGTGAGCCGTTCGCCCTCGCGCAGATAGTCCAGCACGGCGCCCACCATGCGGCCTTCGCTGTCGGTGACGAAGTCGGGCTTGGCCCGCGCTGCGAACACAGGATGCTCCATCGAGAACACCAGGGAACCACCCGGCACCAGCGCCGCGCGCACACGCGCACAAAAACTGTCGAAATCGGCGAGGTAGTGCACCGCCAGCGAGCTGAACACCAGATCATAGGCGCCATTGCCCAGCGCGGCAGTTTCCAGATCCGCCCGGGCAAAGCGCACCGGCAGGTCAGCACAGTTGCGCCGCGCCACGTCCAGCATCTTTTCGGAGAGATCGAGCCCCACGACCTCGGACGCACCGGCCTGGGCGGCCCATTGCGCGAAATAGCCGAAGCCGCAACCCAGATCGAGCACCCGCAGACCGCTCAGCGGCGGCAGCATGGCCCGCAATGACGGCCATTCGGCAGCCGCAGCAAGTCCGTCACGCGAACGCGGGAACTGGCTGTAGCCGTCGAAAAACTCGGTGTCGTCATAGATGTTCTGGGCCACGGGGCACCGTCCGAAACCTTAGGCGGTCACCGCCAGATTGGCCGAGCTCTCCGGCAGGTCTTCGCCAAACACGCGCTGGTAGAACTCAGCCACCACAGGGCGCTCAAGCTCGTCGCATTTGTTGAGGAACGTCAACCGGAACGCAAAGCCGATATCGCCGCCAAAGATGGTGGCATTCTCGGCCCAGGTGATCACGGCGCGCGGGCTCATCACGGTGCTGAGATCGCCATTGATGAAGGCCGAGCGCGTCAGATCGGCCAGACGCACCATATTGCCGACGAGCTTTTTGCCCTTCTCGGTCGCCGCATAGTCCTTGTTC
>JAHJOS010000260.1 GCA_018820005.1 Alphaproteobacteria bacterium
CGATGGTGTCGCCGCGCACGCGGAACGTGCCGCGGGTGAAATCCGCCGAGGTGCGCTTGTACTGCAGCGCGACGAGATCGGCGATGAGCTGGCGCTGGTCGACACGCTCGCCCTTCTTCATCGCGAATGTCATCGCGGTGTAGGTTTCCACCGAACCGATACCGTAAATGCACGACACCGACGCCACAATGATGACGTCGTCCCGCTCCAGCAGCGCGCGCGTCGCGGAGTGGCGCATCCGGTCGATCTGTTCGTTGATCGAGGAATCCTTCTCGATATAGGTGTCGGTGCGCGGCACGTACGCTTCGGGCTGGTAGTAATCGTAATACGAAACGAAGTATTCCACCGCATTGTCGGGGAAGAAGCTCTTGAACTCGCCATAGAGCTGGGCGGCCAGGGTCTTGTTAGGGGCCAGGATCAGCGCGGGGCGATTGGTGGCGGCGATGACCTGGGCGGCGGTGAAGGTCTTGCCCGAGCCGGTGACGCCGAGCAGCACCTGATCGCTTTCGCCATTGTTGATGCCTTCGACCAGCTCGGCAATGGCAGTGGGCTGATCGCCGGCGGGCGTATAGGGCGTGACCATGCGGAAGGGCTGGCCGGCGAGGCGCTTGAGGTTGGACTGGGCCTTGTGCGGCACCCAGGGAGAAGAGCCCTCCACCTCCTTGCGGCCATGCAGGATGATCTGTTCGAGCGCCTTGACGGTGGCGGTGACGCCCACGGTTTCGGCACCCTCGGTGGTGCGCGAGGAGCCGGATTTGGACTTGGCGCTGGCCATGGCGCTGCGCAGCTTGAGCTCGGTGGCGGGATCGCTGCTGGTCGAGGCGCCGGATGATGGGACGTGGCCGAAGCCGGCCTGGGGGGCTTCGCCCATGCCGTCGAAATCAACGCGGTCGACCGAGTTGATCTTGGTTTTGCTCGTCTTGGCGCTCATCCCCGTCGCGGTGTCGTTGGACGATTTGGTGGTGCGGCGCTTTTCCAGCGCGGTCTTCTTCTTTGCCGCGTCCTTCAGGGCCTTTTCGGCATCCAGGCGCACCTGCTCAGCGTCGGCGGCCAGCTTCTGGTCGGCCCGGTCGAGCGCGCGCTTGTTCTTCATCCGCTCGGCATAGAGCGGCTTGGAGGCAGCGATATCCTCGGCCTTCTCGATCTCGCCGAGGAAATCATCGATGGAGAACGAGGCTTTGCCCGGGCGGGCAGGGGATTTGTCGGCCATGGGAACAACCTGGGTCGGGAGATGGCGGGGCCCGTTACATGGGGAGTCGGGCGGCCGCACGCAATGCTATGGTCAATCTAGCCGGTTATGAACGGAGAGGGAACAGGCTCTGCTGACAGGCGGTGGCAGCAGCGGCGTGCACGGGGTAGGCTGGCGCCGTGACCGGCGGGTGACGGCCAAACGGGGGACGAGGGATAGGCATGGATGAGACGACCAGACTGAGCTGCCGGTGTGGCAAGGTGCATATGGCGGTGCGCCAGGCGCCGATGGTGGTGGCGGAGTGCCATTGCACATCGTGCCGGGATGCCAGCGCCCGCATGGCGCGGCTGCCCGATGGCCAGAATGTGGCGGAAGCCAATGGCGGCACGGCCTATGTGCTTTATCGCAAGGACCGCATGGCGATCACGGCGGGGCAGGAGCAGTTGCATACCTTCGTGCTGGGAGCGGGGCGGACGACGCGCCGGGTGGTCGCCACCTGCTGCAACACGCCGATGTTTCTCGAGTTCAAGGGCGGGCACTGGCTCAGCATCTACCGCACATTGTGGCCAGCGGATACCAGACCGGCTTTGGCACTGCGCACGATGACCGGTGATCGGCCCGCCGGGGCGCCGCTCGATGGGGATGTACCGGCGGGGGCGCTGGCCACCACCGGGTTCTTCGCGCGGCTGCTGGGCGCCTGGATCGCCATGGGTTTCAAGGTGCCGGAGATCGATCTAGGCGGGCGTGTGATCGAGCTGGAGTGAGTGGCCGATCGGCCAGGGGATGTCCCGTCAGGACGCCCCCACCAGACCTCCCCCTGAAGGGGGGATGGGCAGATGGGGGCTGTGCCTGGCCTAGCGGCGGGCCGGAGTCCAGATGATCCAGGCGAAGATGAGCACGCCCAGGAAGGTGACGAGCGAGCTGGCGGCAACAAGCGGTTCGACGGCTGGATTGCCGGCCAGCAGCAGATAGAGCGAGACGCCCATGACGGCGACGCCCAGGGTGAAGATGACGAACTGGATCATGGGCAGGCGGCCGGTGGCCTTGGCCGGGTTCAGCGCAAAATAGCCGCCAAACAGGGCGCTGGTGACCCAGCCGAGCAGGTTGATATGGGCGTGGGCCCCGATGACATTGTGATTGCCCGAGATGGACATGTGCAGCCCCAGGGCAATGCCGGCGATCAGGAAGACGATGGCGGCGCGGAAATAGTATTCTGAAATTTTTGGCATGAATAAGCTCCCTCACGCAGGGCTCCGCCAAAGTCCCCCAATGGCAGATGAGCCGTGCGGCAGGGAGATTATTGCTGAACGGGAAGTTACGCTAGAGGGGTTTGTTGCGGGCAAACTCGTTGCTTTCCCTCTCCCCTTGAGGGAGAGGGTGGATCGCGCAGCGAGACGGGTGAGGGGTTTGCGATGGCAGGACGTGACGGCGATAGCGGCAACAAACCCCTCATCCGTCTCGTTGCTGCGCGCCGATCCACCTTCTCCCTCAAGGGGAGAAGGCAATGGCGTGGCTGGCGCAGGATTGGGAGCCAGCATGCAGGGCCCTCAATTCATCTTATCCCCGCGCCAAATTCCCGTGTCACACTCCCCCATCCCCGCCATGCACGCGGCCCCTAACGCAGGGTTGGGTGGGGAGGCCGGGGATGGGGGCGCCTGTCCAGCAGGGATGACATTCGGCAGCTACGCTTGCGACACAGCGTGCCTGGCCCGACCCTGACAAACCGGATCGTGGCGGGCGGTCCTTGGGTCGTTCTAAATAAAACATACTGGGCTCAATGGCCGCCCGTTACCGTGTATCCGCGCCGCCCTATGGCCGCGCGGCGGCTGGGGCTGCCTGCTCGTGAGCGTGACCGTACAAACGCTGCCGTCTGCGAGCGGGCAAACCAAAAAATGGGCTCGGACGCACCCGCCCGGCCTCTGAATGCCGAAGCGAGCGCTCAGGCCTGAGCCGTTACTGCAGGATCTTGTCGAGGTTGTATTCGCCAGAGCGAATGCGATCGGGCAGCATGGCCACCAGATCGGCCGCGGCCTCATCGCCATGCATCTTCACAAAGGTGGCAAGCGCCGCAAACAGCGAGGCATGAGCCAGCGAGGCGCTCTGGACGCCATCTTCCTCGGCATCATTCCAGGCGTCCGCCAGATATTCGAGCGCAATCTGCCGCTCGCCCTGGTCCCGGTCGAATACACCTTGCCCGGAGGCGGGCGCGAAAATGGATCTATTCATCGTCATGGCTATCCGATTAGCACGGGATTTTGGCGCCTGCGCGGCAGAAGTAACCCGAAGGTTAACAAGACGTGGGCGATTGTATCGAGCCCGGCGGGCCCGCGGCACGCTACTCCGCAAAGCGGGTGTGGATGTCCCGCGCGGTTCGTTCGGCCTCTGCCAGGAGGCGTTGCAGTGCCGCCTGTGCCGTTGGCGTGCAACTGCGATGAAAGCGGGCGTAGGCCGTGTAGCCATCATTGAAAGCGCCTGCCAGGCGCTGCCGGCGATCATCGTCGGGCTGATCGAGAGTGATCAGATCGTCCGCCTCGGCGCGCCAGTCGGTGCTGCCGGCCTGGCACAGAGGCTGCAGGAAATAGAGGCTGCCCATTATCTGGGACAGGCGCTCCATCTGCTGCTGATAGAGCGGATCGATGGCCAGCGCCGGCGGCGTGGCAAGGGCCATCATCAGGCCGACGAAAATCAAGCGAAACGGTTTCACGGCAGAGGTCCACACATCAATGCCCGTGTCTATCAGCTTTGTGCCAGCACTGCGAAGGCTCTCGCAAGCACGTCATCAAGTCGGCTCGTGGTCCGGAAGGCGATGAGCGCGGTCGGGTCAACCCATTTGTGATCAGCCACCTCGTCGGAGGCTCTGATGACGCCGCTGAAGTCGGTCGTCACGAAAATGGCCAGACGAAACTCGCCGTCCCGGCCCAGGGCTTGCACCATCACCGGGCGCGGGTTGCGGATCGTGACGGCGATTTCCTCGGCAATTTCGCGGGCAGCGCACTTCTCGATGGTCTCGCCTGGCTCGATGCGACCGCCCGGCAGCGTCCACAAATGCTGGTAGGGGGCGTAGGCGCGCTTGATCAGCAGCACCTTGCCACCGCGAACGAGGGCAACGCTGGCGGCATTGGGAGGGGCATCGGTCACAGCGGGCAGTCCAATTGCGATTCGGTGAATCACAGACTACCTCTAGTTCACCAATTGGGAGACACCGAACATGTGCGGACGCTACGCCTCGACGTTGCCGCCCGAAATGATGGAAGCGCTATTTCACCTGCTCAATCACATCGATCTGGTGCCGCGCTACAATATCGCTCCGACCCAGCCGGTGGCCGCCATCTGGGAAGAGGGCGGGCGCCGCGAGGCTCATTTTGCGCGATGGGGCCTCGTGCCGCGCTGGGTCAAGGATCCACGCGAGTTTCCACTGGTGATCAACGCCCGCGTCGAAA
>JAHJOS010000261.1 GCA_018820005.1 Alphaproteobacteria bacterium
CGACGAGCTGGGCGAACCGACCAAGCTCTCGGTACGTGATGGCGACAAGGCCAGGGTGATCGTGGCCATCCTGGGCAAGCATGAATACAGCCCTGCCCCGTCGGTCGGCACCAGCTACCCGCTGCATGCCGGCGCGGCCAGCAAGATGATCATGGCGCATATGTCGGCCCACGATCTCGAGCAGCACCTGGCCGGGCCGATGACGCAATACACCTCCAAGACCATCGTCGATCCCGACAAGCTCCGCGCCGACCTGGCACGGATCCGCAAGCAGGGCTTCGCTGTCGAAATGGGCGAACACAGCGCAACGGTGCATGCGGTGGCGGCACCGGTCTACGATCCGGGCGGCCGTTTTCTCGGCGCACTGAGCATTCCATTCCTGGCCGACAAGGACGCCACTCTGCGCGAGCGTCTGCGGCTAGGCGTCATACGTGCGGCGGCGACAATCACCGCCAGAATACCCAGGGGGGACAGTTGAGCACACAGACAAGCACTACAGGATCGGGCAGCAGAGATCTGGACATGGCCTGCAAGGTTGCGCTGGTGACCGGTGGCGGTTCGGGGATCGGCGCTGCAGCGGCGCGGCTGCTGGCAGCACGGGGCGCCAAGGTCGGGCTGATCGATATCGTCGAAGCCGGGATGACGGCCGTCTGCGCGGAGATTGCGGCGGCAGGCGGCGAGGCGTTCTCCATCGTGGCCGATGTCAGCGACGAGGCGCAGATGCGCGCCGCCTTCGAGCGGATTGCGACAGAGACGGAGCGGCTCGACACGCTGGTGCTGGCGGCGGGGATCAACGGCGTCTGGGCGCCGATCGACGACATCACGCCGGCCGAGTGGGACCGGACCATGAATATCAACCTGCGCGGCACCTACCTGGCTTTGCACCTCGGCGTGCCGATGCTGAGGGCGGCCGGCGGCGGCGCGATCACCATCATCGCGTCGGTCAACGGGCAGCGGACATTCAGCACCACCGGGGCCTCGTGCTACTCGGCGAGCAAGGCGGCGCAACTGGCGCTGGCGACGCAGCTGGCACTGGAACTGGCCAAGTCCCGCATCCGGGTGAACACCATCTGCCCGGGCTCGACAGTGACGGGGATCGGCATCAACACGTTCCGCCGCAATACCGATGCGACGCGCATTCCCGTGCAGTTCCCCGAGGGGGACGTGCCGATCACCGGCGGCAAGCCGGCCAGCGCCAGCGACATTGCCGACGGCATCGCATTCCTCAGTTCGCCCGAGGCGCGGCACATCACCGGCGCGGTGCTCAACATCGACGGAGGGCAGAGCCTGATCCGCTAGCGCGCCAATGGACGGGGCGCCGGGCCGTGGCCCAACGCCCCGTTGCGGATCAATCGATCACGTTGGCTTCCAGATACTCCCGGTTCATCTCGATACCGAGGCCGGGGGCACGCGGAAGCTTGAGACTGCCATTTGAGTTATCGAGGGGGGTCTTGATGAAGACATTGTACTTGGACAGATCCCACTCGGACGTCTCGAGGCGATAGAAGTTGGGCACAGTCATCATCACCTGGGCGCCGGCGACGACGTTGATCGGACCAGCCGCATCGTGAGGCGAGATCGGCACATAATAGGCCTCGGCCAGGGTGGCGATCTTCTTGAGCTCGCTGATGCCGCCCGTCCAGGTGACGTCGGGCATGATGTAGTCGGCCAGCTTGTTCTCGAGGATCGGCACGAAGTCCCATCTGGTGTGGGCCCGCTCGCCAATGGAAATGGCGGCGCTGACCTTGTCGCGCACCTGCTTGAGGGCGTTCAGGCTTTCGGGCGGCACGGGCTCCTCGAACCAGTCGATCTTGCCGGCTTCTTCCAGCGAACGGCAGAGCCGGATGGCGGTGGGGACGTCGAAGCGGCCGTGGGCATCGATCAGGACATCGACGTCGGGACCGGCGGTCTCGCGGATCAGCGCGGTGAGTTCGGCCGCCTCCCGTTCATCCTTGCGCGTCATGGATCCGTCGAGGTAGCCGTCTCGCTGTTCACGGCCACCCTGCCCCTGGTAGGGAAACGGATCGAACTTGAGCGCCGTGTGACCGGAATCGACGATGGCGCGGATCTCGGCGACGACACCTTCCTTTGTAGTGAACTTGCGCTGGTCGGGATGGGTATAAAGAGAAATCTCGTCGCGGACGGGGCCACCCAGCAGTTCGTAGATCGGCTTGTCGAGGACCTTGCCCATGATGTCCCAGAGGGCGATGTCGATGGCGCTGACGCATTCGACTGCGGCGCCGCGGCTGCCCATATAGGTGAAGCTGCGGAACAGCTTGTGCCACAGCATTTCGATGTGCGCGGGGTCCTGTCCGACCA
>JAHJOS010000262.1 GCA_018820005.1 Alphaproteobacteria bacterium
GGTCAGAAGCAACGCGTGGCGCTTGCCCGTGCGCTGGTGATCGAGCCGCCACTGCTGATGTTCGATGAGCCCCTGTCGAACCTGGATGCCAAGCTTCGTGTCGACATGCGTGTGGAGATTCGCAAGCTGCAGCGCGCCAATGGTACCACCTCGGTCTATGTCACCCATGACCAGGAAGAGGCGTTCTCCATTTCCGATCGCGTCGCCATCATGCATCAGGGCCGTATCATGCAACTCGACACCCCCGAGCAGCTTTACCAGCGTCCGGCCAATGCCTTTGTCGCGCGCTTTGTTGGATTTGAAAATCTGATCGCCATGCGCGTTGTGGAACGCGACGGAGCCAAGATCACGGCTGAGATGGATGGCGGGGTCAGGCTGACCCTGTCGCTTGAGGCATTCGGGGCCATCCCGGATCAATTCGTGCTGGCATGCCGTGCTGATGGTTTGATGGTCACCGACAACATGGCAATGGAGGGGATTCCAGCAACACTGGGGCTGCGAACCTATCTGGGCAGGGCCTACCAGTATCAGTGCGATACCCGGGCCGGCGCTCTGCTGGCCAATGGGCCGCTGACCGGGCCGCTGGAGCCCGGTGCGAAAGCAAAGCTCGTGCCATTACCCGAACAATGCACGATCTTGGCGCCCGAGCCGACAGCATGATGGCGGCTCGACGGGCCTTGGCGTGCGGGTCGGCCCGATGACGGTGCTGCTGATCAATGCCTGGGTGGCGACGGTCGACGATAGCCTCAGCCAACATAACCCCGGCTGGGTGCAAATAGACGGCACGACAATCACCGCGCTTGGGTCCGGCGCGCCGCCGATGATCGAAAATGCCGAGATCATCGACTGCGGCGGCGACATCGTCATGCCGGGCATGGTCAATACCCACTGCCACATGGGCATGTCGGTCTTCCGCGGCCTGGCGGAGGACGTCGATGACCGACTGTATCGCTATATCCTGCCGCTAGAGCGCGCCTTTGTTACCCCTGAGATGGTGCGGATCGGGTCTGCGTTGTCGGCCCTCGAGATGATCGAGGCCGGTGTGACCACCGTTGCCGATATGTATTATTTCGAAACCGAGGTCGGGCACGTCGTGGCGCAGGCGGGGCTTCGTGCCATTGTCGGCCAGACCCTGGCCGACTTCAATCCGCCGGATCACGCCAGTTTTGTCGAGGGATTTGCCCGCGTCGAGGAACTGGTCGCGTTGTTTGCTGGTCACCCGCTTGTCACCGCATCAATCGCGCCACATGCCCCCTATTCCACCGGCCGCGCCGTAATGGAGCAGGTCGCGCAGTGGTCTGACGCACACCCGGCGAACCCGGTTCAGATGCATCTGGCGGAAAGCCAGTTGGAAGTCGACTGGGCCCGCAAGACCCATGCGCAGAGTACGGTTGCCGTGACGCGCGACGCCGGACTGCTCAAGCCCAATTTGATCTGTGCGCACTGCCTGCAGCTGGAGGACGCCGACATCGCCATGATGTCCGAGCACCAGGTCTGTGTGGCCACCAATCCACGCTCCAATGGCAAGGCCGGCCGAGGTATTGCCCCGGTTGAAAAGCTGCGCAATGCCGGCTTGCCCGTCGGCATCGGCAGCGATGGCGCCATGAGCGGCAACACGCTCGATCTTTTCAGTCAGCTTGCCCCCGTCTCCATGTTCGCCAAACTTCTGGGCGGCTCACGCAAGCCATTGCCGGCCGTCGATGTGGTGCGCATGGCGACCATCGAGGGCGCACGGGTACTGAATCTCAATCTCAAGACGGGTTCGCTGGAGCCCGGCAAGCAGGCGGACATGATCCGCATCAGTCTGGCGTCACCGCGCCTTCACCCCATCTATGATCCCTATTCCATGCTCGTGTTCGCTGCCGGCCCCAGCGACGTGACGGACGTAATGGTCGCGGGCCGCTGGCTGAAGCGGGCTGGCGTGGTTCAGACGCTCGATCCGCACCAGGTATTGCGCGATGCCATGCAGATTGCCGAAAAATTCAAGGCGGAGATGGTCCGCATCGACGGAGCGACGCCATGACGACACTGGATGCCGTACTGCAACAGACAGATACGGGGCTGCAGGCAAGTCTGGACCGACTGTTCGACTTCATCGCGATTCCATCCGTTTCCACCGAAGGCCGCTACGCGGCCGATTGCCGGCAGGCAGCGGAATGGCTCGCCGGGCAGCTCGCTGAATTGGGTCTTGAATCGGCAGTACACAATACCGCGGGTCACCCCATGGTGGTTGGCCACGGCGCCGCAGTGCCGGGTCCGCATGTGCTGTTTTACGGGCATTACGACGTGCAGCCTGTCGACCCTCTCGCGCTCTGGAGCCACCCGCCTTTCGAGGCGAAGCTCGCGCCGCAACCTGATGGCGAAACCCATATTCTGGGCCGAGGCGCATCTGATGACAAAGGCCAGCTGCTGACCTTCATTGAGGCCTGCCGCGCCTGGAAATCGGTAACCGGCACCTTGCCTATCCGGATATCGATGCTGTTCGAAGGCGAGGAAGAGGCCGGTAGTCCAAGCCTTGCACCATTCCTGGCGGCGCATGGCGACGAATTGCGCGCTGACGTGATGCTCGTGTGTGACACCGATATGTGGGACCACGACACGCCGGCCATCACGACAATGTGGCGCGGCTTTGTCAGCGAAGAATTCGAGATCATCTGCGGCGACCGCGACCTGCATTCGGGCATGTTCGGCAGCGCCGCCCGCAATGCCGCGCAGGTGATGGGCACGATCATCGGCCGGCTGCGTTTGGATGATGGCAGCGTGGGCATCCCCGGCTTCTACGATGGGGTTGAAGAACTGCCTGAGGTCATTCGGGAACAATGGGCAACGCTGCCCTTCGATGGCGCGAAATTCCTCAACGACGTCGGTTTGACCACACCAGCCGGCGAAGACGGACGCTCGGTTCTTGAACAGGTGTGGGCTCGTCCTACCTGTGAGATCAATGGGGTGTGGAGCGGGTACACTGGTGACGGTTTCAAGACGGTCATTCCAGCCCGCGCCAGCGCCAAGCTCAGTTTCCGATTGGTCGCTGGACAGGATCCTGATCGCATCCGCGAGTTGTTCCGAAGCTTTGTTGAAGCCCTCCTGCCGCCAGACTGCCGCGTGGTTTTCAAGGCCTACGCAGCAGCGCCAGCGCAGATGATGCCGCTTGACGGCACACTGCTGGCCAAGGCGCGCGCTGCGCTCGCCGACGAATGGGGCCGGCCGGCGGCGCTGGCAGGTACAGGCGGATCGATCCCGATCCTGGGTGCTTTCAAGGAACGCCTGGGCATGGATTCGCTGCTTGTCGGCTTTGCCCGCTTCGACAACCGCATCCATAGCCCCAACGAGAAATACGACCTGTCGAGCTTTCACAAAGGCATTCGCTCCTGGGTTCGTATCCTGGCCGCTTTTTCGGAGATCCAACCATGACGATCACCCGCTTTTCAGTGCCGCCCCTGCATGCAAGCACGGTGCATCTAGCGGCCGTAGCCGCCGGCCGTTCGCCGGCAGACCTGATCATCACCGGCGCGCGGGTGCTCTCTACCTATTCTGAGCGCACAGCTTCAGATCGGGAAGTGTGGCTGTCCAGGGGCCGCATCGCGGCCATCATGCCAGCGGGTGCCCACAAACGCGGCCCTGCCCCCAAGGCCGTCTACGACGCCAGGGGCGCCATTATCGCTCCCGGTCTGGTTGATCCCCATATCCACATCGAGAGCTCGATGGTCACGGCCTGCGCCTATGCCGAGGCGGCGCTGCTCAATGGCACGACCACGATCTTCTGCGATAGCCATGAAATCGGCAATGTGATGGATGTGGCCGGCGTCGAAGCCATGCTCGAGGATGCGCGCATAGCGCCGCTCTCGATCTTTCTCACCGTTCCTTCGACCGTCCCAGCCACCTCGCCTGAGCTGGAAACTGCTGGAGGCGATCTGACGCCAGACAAGATCGGTGCGCTGTTCGACAAATGGCCCGAGGCAGTAGCGCTGGGCGAGAAAATGGACTTCGTCCCTGTCGCGATGGGACACCAGCGCAGCCACGCTATCATTGCGGAGGCCCTCAAACGTAGCAGACCCGTTTCAGGTCACATTTATGGTCGTGATTTCGTAGCGCCATATGCCGCCGCGGGCGTGACCGATACCCACGAGGCCATCGACAGGGAGATCTCCAACGATCTGATCGATGCCGGAATCTGGGTCTTCCTGCGCGGCGGCAACCCGGCGACGCCCTGGAACTCGATCGTGGAGGCCATCAAGCCAATCACGGAGTTGGGCGCCAGCCACAAGCGTTTCTGCGTCTGCACAGACGATCGGGATGCCGATGATCTGCTCAACTTCGGACTCGACTGGGTCGTGCGTGAAGCCATCCGCTGCGGCGTGAAGCAGGAACAGGCCTGGTCTATGGGCTCGCTGCACGGGGCAACTCGTTTTGGCATGGGCGACGAGATCGGCGGCCTTGGCGGCGGACGTCGGGCGGACCTGGTGCTGCTTGACGACAGCCTCAAGCCCGTGAGCACCTGGTATGGCGGCGCACTGGTCGTCGATGACCGCCGCGTCACTCCCCTGCTGGAAGAAACGCTCAACCAGCGCTACCGCTATCCCGAGGCAGCATACAACACAGTCCACCTGCCCAAGACACGCAAGCTTGTGCCCGAGCTGCCAACCAAGCCGCTGGTTGCCAATGCCATCGGCATCGAAATGCCAGGCATCGTGCTGCCACACCGCAAGGTCGCGATCGAGCCTGCCAATGACTGGGCCACCATCCTTGAGCGCCACAGCCTGAGTTTCGTCACCGTCATCGAGCGACATGGCAAATCGAACGGCGGTATCGCCCATGGCCTGCTTCAGGACTTTGGCATTGCCAATGGTGCTGTGGGCTCAAGCGTGGGCCATGACAGCCATAACATCATTCTGGCCGGGACCAATGAGGCCGACATGGCTCTGGCGCTCGACACTATCGAGACTGCCAAGGGCGGCATCGTCGTGGTACAGGAGGGCAAGGTGCTCGCCTTTGTCGGCCTGCCAGTAGCCGGCCTGCTCTCGGACAAGCGCGTGCATGAGGTCGCTGCCGAAAATCAGCTACTCAAGTCAGCCTGGACCCAGGTGGGTTGCACCATTCCCTATATGGGCTTTAACCTGATCCCTCTTTCGGTGATCCCCGAGATTCGCATCACAGACAAGGGGTTGGTGAAGGTACCCGAGATGGAACTAGTGCCGCTTTATGACTAGGCAGGTCATCATCGACACAGACCCCGGCCTCGATGACGCAGTGGCCATTCTGTTTGCACTGTCCTGTGGCGCCTTCGAGGTCCTTGGGCTGACGACTGTTGCCGGCAATATCGGCCTTGAACGCACAACAGCCAATGCGGGCGGTCTGCTGGCTGCCGCAGGGCGCAGTGACATCCCAGTGATATCGGGCGCTGCAACGGCCATGCTGCGCGACAACATCGATGCCATCGTGGTTCACGGCGACGATGGCTTGCGCGGACTGAAACTACCGACACCTCTCGTTCCAGCTAAAGCCGATGCGGTGGAATGGCTGGCCGAGACGCTTGCGGCTGCACCGATCGGCTCGATCGAAATTCTGGCGTTGGGGCCGCTGACCAATATCGCGCGTCTGGTCATCCATCATCCAAGTGCGGCTGCACGAATTGGCGGATTGATCGTCATGGGCGGCACCATTGATGAACCGGGCAATGCCGGGCCAGCCTCGGAGTTCAACTTCGCCAGCGATCCAGAGGCCGTCGCGACGGTGCTGCGGGCCGACATCAAGACCACCATCGTGCCCCTCGACGTCACGCGCCGGGTCCGTGCCGACCGCGACTATGTCGAAGCGCTGCGCAAAACCCCCACCGGTTCGATCGCCGCTGACCTGCTGACTGCCTATTTGCAGGATGACAAGCAGAGCCGCCCGCTGCACGATCCCTGCGTCATGCTGCTGGCGCTGGCGCCCGAATTATTCAACATCGAGTTTCATCGCCTGACCGTCGATCTGGCCCAGGATGCTGACGCTGGTACCCTACGCAAACGTGCGGCCGGCTCGCCGGTATCGGTTGCCATGGGGGTTGATGTGCAGGGCGCGCTGGCCTTGTTGGCGAGCGGCTTCGCCTAGCGCAGCTGCTGTTCTACCAGTGCGGTCCAGTAGCGGGCGCCCGTCAGGATGGCCTCGTCGTTGAAATCATAGCGTGAATTGTGGTGCAGTGCGCCGTCAACCGCAGGGCCGTTGCCCAACCAGACATAACAACCGGGGATGCGAGAGCTGAATTCGGCGAAGTCGTCGCCGGCGGTCGACGGCGGAAAATCGGTCACCACCGGCTTACCGGTCGCTGCCTGGGCCGCCTGCAACGCTGCAGCGGTCTCTCCGGCATCGTTGATAACAGGCGCAATCCGGCGGGTGAAGCTGTAGCTGGCACGAATGCCGAACATGGCCGCCGTGCCGTTCGCCAGCTGGCCGATCTCGACCTCCAGTTGGTCGCGCACCGCCCCGGAATAGGCCCGCGCCGTGCCGCCAATACGCACATCGTCGGGGATGACGTTAAGAGCGCGGAAATCGCCGCCGCTGATAGCGCAGGCACTCACCACGGCGGGTTGCAGCGGATCGACGCGGCGGGCAACGATGGTGTGCAGGGCCGCTAGGAAATGGCCGGCGGCCGTCATGGCGTCGCGCCCAAGATGGGGCTTGGCGCCGTGGGTGCCGATGCCATGAAAGGTGACCTCCCAACTGTCGGACGATGCCAGCTGTGGGCCTGCGACCACGGCCATTTCGTCAGTCGCGAGGCCAGGCATATTGTGCAGGCCATAGACCGCATCTATGGGAAAGCGTTCCAGCAGGCCATCAGCGATCATGGCCCCAGCGCCGCCGCGTCCCTCTTCGGCAGGCTGAAAGATGAAGTGCACCGTTCCTGAGAAGTTACGGGTTCTCGCCAGGTGCCGAGCGGCCGCCAGGAGCATCACCGTGTGTCCGTCGTGCCCACAGGCGTGCATGGTATTGGGTGTTTGAGAGCGATAGGTAACATCGCCGAGTTCAGGCATGGCAAGCGCGTCCATATCGGCGCGCAAGGCGATGGCACGCCCGCCCCGCCCGACCCGCAATGTGCCGACCACGCCGGTTTTGCTCAGCCCGGTTTCGACCTCGATGCCTGCCTCTCGGAGCCACTGCGCGACGATCTGGCTGGTACGCACCTCTTCGAAGCCCAGTTCGGGGTGGGTATGCAGATCCCGGCGGAGCGCGACCATGGCCTGATACTCGAACGGATCGTTGTCTCCAGGGGGCATGGGTTGCTAAGCTCTTGAAATTCAACGTTGCTGCAGCATCCCTGATTTGCGGCGCATCAGCAAGGAATCCCTCTCGTGCCACTTGCGCCGCACCAGTACTGGCAAACCATCGACAAGGCCGCCGATCCCGCACCTGAGGCCGAGGGCTGGCGGGATTTCTATCACGCGTCATTGCCGGATGGGCGCGTTCTCGACCTGCCCATCCGCGTGCTGCCGGGCGACGGCCGGTCTGCCGTTGCTTCGTTGATCGTCAATCAGGCGAGCTTTGTGGTCGAAGATGCGCTGTCATCGGGCATGGCGGATCTGCTGGCGCCCTTTGCGCCGGAGGTCATTGTCGGCGTGCCAACCTTGGGCCTGCCGCTGGCCAACAATGTTGCGCGGCGTCTCGGGCATAGCCGTATGGTCGCGCTCGGGACGTCGCGCAAGTTCTGGTACAATGATGCGCTGTCGGCACCGCTGACGTCGATCACCAGTCCCAACCAGCAAAAGACCATTTATCTGGATCCGCGCATGCTCGAATTGCTGGCGGGCAAGCGCGTCGCCGTGGTTGACGACGTCATCAGTTCGGGCACCTCAATGGTGGCCGTGCTCACGCTGCTGCAGCAGGCCGGATTGCAGCCGGTGGCCATTGCCGTCGCCATGCTGCAGGGGACTCGGTGGCAGAAACCCCTGGCGGCATGGGGTGATCGCATCGTGGCGCCCATGCGGTCACCGCGCCTCAGCCTATCGGCAACGGGCTGGTGGCAGCCTGCTGAATAGCGACTTCGGCGGCTGCAGCCCAATCACCCAGACTGCGGCGGTATTGGTGCCGCTGGCGCGAGAGTGCCAATGGGCATCGGTCGCCGCCGCGCGGAAAAGGCTGCCTAGCGCGCCACTTTAGCGGCGAAAGCGGATGTCACCAGACGATGGGATGAGTCTCGCCTGTCTGGACATTTACAAAGCCATTGGGCGCCAGCTTGGAAGGCGCGACCAGGACCCAGCGCCAGGGCGAACATGTCAGCGTAGCAAAGATCAGAAACTCGGGGAAACCGGGCTTCCAGCGGTTCATAGCGGCTGGCTGGTACATCCAGGTCACTTCGCTGGCGCGACGGAGAAAGGCCTGGTTCTCTGCATCGAAGGCTTCCGCCGTGCGGGCGGTCATCAGCCCAGCGACCTCGAGGTGGATTTCTGCGACGACCGCGCCGCGATGCACCAGTACCCAGCCGCCGCCGATCTCCTGCAGGCGATTGACCGCAATGGCCATGGCGCTGTCGGATGAGCCGATGCACCAGACGTTGTGGCTGTCGTGGGCCACAGAGCACGCCAGGGCCGTATCGGGGTCCTGGGGGCCACAGCCGGTCCAGAACATGGCCGAGACGGCACCGTCGCCGCGATATCGGTCGATCATCGACCACTTGGTGATGAGGCGGGCTGGGTCGCGCTGCACCAGGCCCTCGATAACAGGCAGTTCTTCGGTGAGGAACTCCTCGTTCCAGTGGAACGGGCGCAGGACTGCGGCCTGCATGGTGTCGCGGCCAGGCTCGGCCTTGATCGCGAAATCTGCCGCCGTCAGCACACGACCAATATTCATGGTCTTGGTTGCCCAGTCCGGCCAATCGATGGCAGGCGTTAGGGCGGTGAAGGTCTGGCCCTCAGATGCCAGTTCACCATCGGCATAGACATGGGCAATCGCAATGCTCGCGACATCCTCGAGCAGAACGATATCGGCGTAGCGTCCGGGAGTGATCGAGCCCACCCACTGGTCGATGCGCATATGGTGGGCGGGATTGATGGTGGCGCATTGGATGGCAATTTCGGGCGCGAGTCCGAAGGCAATGGCATGACGCACATTGTAGTCGCTGGCGCCGTCGCGCAGCGTATCGGTGGCGCTGCGGTCATCGGTGGTGAAGGCGATGTTGGACCAGTCGGTCAACCCGCGCTCGATCAGTCCGGGGATAATCGCGTCGTAGGAGAACGGACGCAGTTCGGTGAAAAGTCCGCGCATCAGGCGATCCCAGGCCTCATCGAGCGCCCAGACTTCATGGTCGGAGCTGAGGCCGGCGGCCGCAAAGGCCGAGATGTCGTGCGGATCGGTCAGGCCCGAGCCGTGCCCCTCCACCACACCGCGCTGGGCGAAGGTAGCGCCGATCATGCCCCACATACGGGCATAGCCGGGGTTAGACGGGTCCCAGACCGAGGGCCAGTCCATGACCTCATCGAGGCCGGTGACGGAGAGATCGTTGGCCAGGAACGCGTTCTGCTCATCATAGCCATACCAGCCGCCGCTCTCTTCCCAGGCGCTGGGCGGCACGGCCGAACCGGGCTGAATGAAGACCTTGAGCGGGGAGCCGGCCAGGCGGGCCTTCTGCCAGAACTCGGTATTGCGGCTGCCGTTGACATTACCGAACTCGTGGCTGGCCTCGCAGGTCCAGGTGTTGCCGCGCGGAATCACCATGGCGGCTTCAAACTCCGGCGTGAGGTGGCTGGATTCAATGTGCTTGTGCACTTCGCCAAAGCCGGGCACGGCCGAGAGATGGGGATACTTCACCCGTTCGGCCACATCCCCGCGATAGGAGCCGATGGGACCGACATAGGCGATGCGGCGCCCGGAGATGACGATCTCCTGATTGTCGAGCCACTGATTGGCGTGGACGGCGAGGAGCCGACCGACTTCGATGACTCGATCTGCGGGCTTCTTGCCCAAGGCAACCAGCAACAAATGCTGTCGGATGGTGACTTCATCGGCAGCATTGAGGATCAGATCGTCCGTGAGGGTCATGCCTTGCTCAGTGTCTTGAGTTGGCGCGCCCGCTGGGCCCTGTAGCTGAACAGCACGAGTGCCAGAATGGTCACGACAAACGGAATGGTCTGGATCAGTTCGCTGGGGATCCAGTTGAAGAGGTTAGGCATCACGATCGAGAGCGCTTCAAAAACGCCGAACAGCAAGGCTGCCAGCATGGCACCCACGGGATGACGGGCGCCCAGCAGCACGGCGCCCAGGGCGATGAAACCACGTCCGGCGGTCATGTCGCGGGTGAAGCCAATGAAGTTGAACATGGCCAGTTGCGCGCCGCCGATGCCGACCAGAGCACCAGAGGCAACCAGGCTCCATGCCCGGACCTTGGACACCGGAATGCCCGCTGCTTCCGGTGCTGCCGGATATTCGCCCACGCCCCGCAACCAGAGGCCCCAGGGGGTACGAAACAGGAAGTACCACACGAGAAATACAGTCAGCGCGCCTAGCCAGCTCAGGATCGAATGACCCGACAACAGTCGATCAAGGGTTGGGCCGACACCGGGAATAGCATCGAGGAACGGAATATCGACCGCCGGAACAGATTTGGACTGCAGGTTGATCGAGGTGCCCTTGTCGCCGCCGGTGGCCGCTGCCAGCGCAAAGACGGTGCCGCCGGTCGCCAGGATGTTGACGGCAAAGCCGACCAGAATGATGTCGGCTTTGAGCTTGAGATGGAAGAAGGCCATCAACGCGCCGAGTAGCCCGCCGGCAAGCATGGCGGCCAAAACGGCGACGTACCAAGGTGCATAAACCGAGACAATCACCGCTGTGAGCGCGGCGATCAGCATCATGCCTTCGAGGGCCACGTTAAGCGCCCCGGAAAGATCGGAGATCAAGCCACCCAATGTGGCAAACAGCAGGGGCGTCGTCGTTCGGATCACCGTCACGAAGAACGTCGCAGAAAAGACCGTCATCAGGAGTTCGATCACTTGGCGGCACTCCCGGCAGTGACTGGCGCGGCGCGCTGGCCAAGCAGTTTTGCGATGACTTTCTTGCCCGGCATGCTGAACGAGGACGCGACAAGCAGGATGATGACCGCCTG
Source organism: Alphaproteobacteria bacterium (assembly GCA_018820005.1). GTDB lineage: Bacteria > Pseudomonadota > Alphaproteobacteria > Rhizobiales > Devosiaceae > Devosia. The sequence continues at coordinate 11,072 of JAHJOS010000262.1, forward strand.
GACGACCGAAATCATCTCGCTGGGCACATCGGTGCGAATACCCATGAGCTGGGCGCCCTGGCGCAGATAGCCATAGAACAGCGCCACAAAGGGGACGGCCAGCGGTCGACTGCGCGCCACGATGGCGATCAATATGCCTTCAAAGGCGAGGTTGCCGTCAAAATCCACGGAGAGATTGCCAAAGGCCCTGCCCTGCACGAATACCGCCCCAAGCAGTCCACCTATGGCGCCAGCTGCTGTCATAGCCGACACCATGATCGTACTGGCCGGAATCCCGGAGTATTCAGCAAAGCCGGGATTATGGCCGACCAGGCGCAGCTTGAGTCCCCAGGCCGTGCGATAGAGCACGAACCAGACAATGGCAGTCGCCGCCAATGCAATCACGATACCAAGGTCAAAGCGTGTGCCCGGGATAATGGCTGGAAAGATCGCCGTATCGGGGAACTTCTCGGTCATGAGCTGGCCAGTGCCGGCGGGGGCCAGATAGGCTCGTACCATGAAGTTGACCACCAGAATGGCGATATAGTTCAGCATCAGCGAGGAAACGATCTCGCTGGCGCCAAACCGTGCCTTGGCATAGCCCGGCAGCAGGCCGTAAAAGGCGCCGGCCGCCATGGCCGCGAGCATGGCGACGGGAATGGCAAAGACGGTGCCGCCGATCGGCGACATAGCGACGAGTGCCGCGCAGAGGCCGCCAACATAGACCTGCCCCTGCACGCCCATAGAGAACTGGCGAGCCTGGAACACCAAGCTGAAGGCAAGGCCGGTGAGCGTCAGCTTGGCCACGTCGTCGATCCACAGACCAATTGTGCGGTTGGAGGATATCGGGCCGCCCATCAGCGTCGAGAACGCCTTGTAGGGGTCGTGCGAGGTGAGCAGAACAACGACAAGCGCAACGGCAAGCGCCATAGCTAACGCCACCAGCGTGGTGCCGGCCTCCTTGCGGATGGCCCGCCAACGGACCGCAGATTGAGCGCTCATCGCAGGGCCACCCTCATGGTTTGCTCATCCTGGGCCGCCAGGCCCAGCATATAGGTGCCCAGTGTCTCGGGCGCGAGATCGTCGGTATTGATGAAGGCCGCCACAATGCGACCGCGATAGAAGACCACCAGCCGGTCGGACAGGGCCAGCAGTTCGGACAGGTCCGCAGAGCTCAGCAGCACCGCTGCGCCAGCGTCGCGCGCATCAGTAATGGACTTCCAGATGAACTGGGTTGCGCCCAAGTCGACGCCGCGGGTTGGCTGGTTGACCAACAGCAGCTTTGGCTGCTCGGACAGTTCGCGTGCCACCACCACCTTTTGCATATTGCCACCCGACAGGGTGCCAACGGCAAAGCCGGGGCCGCCAGCACGGATA
>JAHJOS010000263.1 GCA_018820005.1 Alphaproteobacteria bacterium
GGACCAGGGCCCCGGTCGCGATCGAAGGGCCATTCGGAGCGGGCGAACTCGCGGAACCGCTGCATCTGCTCGCCGGCCTTGGCCAGAAAGGCCAGGGTGGATTCGATGGCGTCGCGATTATCGGCCAGATGGGCCCGGCCAGCGTCAGTGATGGCATAGAGCTTCTTGTTGCCATCGGCCTCCGCCGTGGCAAAGCCGGCCTCTTCGAGAAAGGTCAGCGCAGGATAGACCACGCCAGGGCTGGGCGAATAAAAGCCGGCCGATTTTTCCTCGATCACCTTGATCAGATCATAGCCGTGGCGCGGCTGCTGTTCGATCAGATAGAGCGCCACGAGGCGCAGGTCACCGGAAGCCAGCATGCGGCCGATACGGAAATTGCCGCCGGCGTTCCAGCCCTCGACGCCCTCGATGCCGCCCGCCAGCCTGCCCCAGCCGCGACGGGCCATGGCCTCCATGCGGCGCCAATTGGGTTCGCCATTCTTCCAATATGTACTCATAACGGCTCTCCGATATATCGCAGATTGATCTGTACGCTAGATTGGCGACGGAAGTGCGGTTTTCAAGATATATCTTAGATCTATTTTGAGCACAGAAAAGCCCGCGAAGCGGGCTCCGCGGGCTGTCAATGGAGTGCCGAACGAAAGGTCTAGACGACTTCTTCTTCAGGCAACGGCGTAGTGGACGCCTTGTCAAACTGGCCATGCTTGCGGAAACGCCACATGTAGCCGGGCAGGATGGTGTCCATGGAGGTTGGGACGATGCCCATGCCCGCCAAGGTACGCTTTTCCCTAATGGCGGCTTCCGAGACCACATTGTCCACGGCGAGCAGTTCAACCTGATCTGCGGTCAGCATGGGCGGAAACGGCAGAATAGCCATGACACCAGCCACCAGCTTGGCAATGCCAGCAGGAAGCGGCAGGAGCGGACGGTTGCGCATTGCCTCGCGCTGGACGCGATCAAGCAGCTGGCGATGGGTCTCGACCTGCGGCCCGCCCAGCTCATAGATCTTGCCGGTCTTGAGCTTGCCTTCGGCGGCCATGACGAAGGCCTGGGCGACATCGCCGACATAGGCAGGCTGGAATTTGGTATCGCCACCGATGAGCGGCAGGACCGGGAAAAAGCGCGACAACGTGCCCATCAGATTGAAAAAGCCATCGCCGGGCCCGAACAGGATGGATGGCCGCATCACCACCGCGTCAGGAAATGCTGAGAACACGGCGGCTTCGCCGGCCAGCTTGCTGGCGGCATATTGGCTGACGTCGGCGGCCACATCGACGCCAAGCGCCGACATGTGCACCAGCGCGCCCACGCCGGCCGCTTTGGCGGCAGTGGCGATCGCAGCGGCGCCATCGACATGGACAGCTTCAAAAGTCTGGGCACCGCGATTGCCGGCAATGCCGATCAGATTGATGACAATATCGACGCCCGATACGGCGCGCTGCACCGAGGCAGCATTGCGAATATTGGCCTGAACCGGAACAATCTGGCCGACGGTGCCCAGCGTGCGCAGATGGCCGGCAAGATCGGGACGGCGGACTGCAACGCGAACGCGGTGGCCATTGCGTGCCAGCAGCTGCACGATCTGGGTGCCGACGAAGCCGGAGCCACCAAATACGGTGACGAGCTTTGGTTCGAGGCTGTCCATGGCAAACTCCGGCAGGGGTGATCGAGTTGATCGCTTCTAGCCCAAGGCGGCGGACGCTGTCGAGGGCCGCGGGCGGGAATCAGCTTGACAGCACGGTCAGTTTGTTCTGTTTTTGTTCATGGCAAAGGAGATATGCGATGACCGACCTGACAACCCATGAGGGTAGCTGCCACTGCGGCGCCGTGCGTTTTAACGCGGTTACAGACCTCTCGGGCATGGGCGACTGCAATTGTTCGCGCTGCCGCCGGCTGGGCTGGACCATGCAATCGGTACCCGCTGCGGACTTTACCCTGCTCAGCGGAGCAGATGCGCTGACCAGCTATCGCTTCAACACAGAGGGCATTGAGCATCTGTTTTGCCGCAGCTGCGGCATTGAGTCGTTTGCGCGCGGCAATGACGGCAAAGGCAATGAGCTGGTGATGATCAACGTCAATTGCCTGGAGCCGGCGATAGGCGTGGATCGCGCTACGATTAAGCACTGGGATGGAGCGAACTGGTGATTGCATGCGAATAGGTGATTGACATGGGGCGTGACTGCCAATAGTTACCCCCCTGCCTGCCCAGATGGCGGAATTGGTAGACGCGCACGGTTCAGGTCCGTGTACCGCAAGGTGTGGAAGTTCGAGTCTTCTTCTGGGCACCAATTATTGACCCCGGTCCAACGAAAGTTGGGCCGGGGTTTTGGTTTTGGCGCGGACGGTCAAAGGCCCTGGACCGCAATTGCCAGTGCAGGCGATCCCAAAAGGCTGCGTAATATCCCGTTGACCTCATTGGTCATCATATCAAGCTTTCTTTATATCCGCCTTGACCGGCTGAACGTTGAATGTCACAAACCCGTTAGAATGGCTCGTTTTGGGCCGCTTTTGACAAGTTCAGGGGATTTCTCGTGGTCCGATCGTCTTTTCTTTTCACTTCGGAATCGGTGTCTGAGGGACATCCCGACAAGGTCTGTGACCGGATCAGCGATGAAATCGTCGATCTGGTGTTCCGCGAGGCCAAGAAGGCCAACATGGACCCAGCCCAAGTGCGCATTGCCTGCGAAACCCTGGCCACAACCAATCGCGTTGTGATCGCGGGCGAAGTGCGGGTGCCTGAATCGCTGCTGAAAAAGGACAAGGAAGGCAAGATTGTCCATGACGCCGCGGGCAACCCGGTGATCAACCCATCCAAGTTCAAATCAACGGCCCGCAAGGCCATCCGCGCCATCGGCTATGAGCAGTCCGGCTTTCACTGGAAGACGGTTCGCATCGACGTGCTGCTGCATGCCCAGTCGGCCGATATTGCCCAGGGTGTCGACGAGACTGGCAACAAAGACGTCGGCGCCGGCGACCAGGGCATCATGTTTGGCTATGCATCGCGCGAAACCGCGGAACTGATGCCGGCTCCATTGCTCTACGCCCACAAGATACTTGAAGTCCTGACACAAGCGCGCAAGGAAGGCACAGGCCCGGCCAAGGCGCTGGGCCCGGACGCAAAGACCCAACTTACGGTACGCTACCAGGATGGAAAGCCGGTCGGGGTGACCCAGATCGTGCTGTCGACCCAGCATCTGGATGAGACACTGACCTCGGCCGACGTACGCAAGATCGTCGAACCCTATATCCGCCAGGTCCTGCCCGACGGATGGATTTCGCCTGAGACGGTTTGGCACATCAATCCTACCGGCAAGTTCGTCGTCGGTGGTCCCGATGGCGATGCGGGCCTGACTGGGCGCAAGATCATCGTGGATACTTATGGTGGTGCAGCCCCGCACGGCGGCGGCGCGTTCTCGGGCA
>JAHJOS010000264.1 GCA_018820005.1 Alphaproteobacteria bacterium
CCCAAGGCACCCCGCAATTGCTTGGTCCGGGCGATCTGGACCAGCTCACCCTGGGGCGCGCGGCGGCCCTGGCCGGCTATTCCCGCCATCCCTATTCGCTGGCCATCGCCAAGGTGGGCGCCCGCCAGGCAATCGGCATTGAGTTTGACAATGTCAGCGAACTGCCAGGCTTGGGCACGCAGGGAACGTTCGACGGCGACCTCTACCGCCTTGGCCGCGCCGACTGGGCCATTGCCAACGGCAATGCCAGCGGCGGAACCATGCTGAGCCGCAACGGCCAGGCGCTGGCTCAGTTTAATTTCAGCGACCTTCTGCGTACGGGCGCCCGCGACGCGGTAAAAACGCTGCAGTTGCAAGGCATCGCTTTGGAGATTGTCTCCGGAGACCGCGAAGCACAGGTGACCGCTGTTGCCGGCGCTCTAGGAATTGGAAGCCATGCCAGCGCCATACTACCCGGCGGCAAGACAGACCGCATAGCGGCGCTCACTCTTGCGGGACACAAGACCTTGATGGTCGGCGACGGCATCAATGACGCGCCCGCGCTCACGGCGGCCCACGTCTCCATGGCACCCTCGAGCGCGGCGGATATCGGACGCAGTGCGGCAGACTTCGTATTCCTGCACGATGACCTGGCTGCCATTCCATTTGCGCTCTCCATCGCCCGCGATGCGGGCCGGTTGGTGCGGCAGAATCTGGCCCTTTCGGTGCTTTACAACCTCATCGCCTTGCCGGTAGCCATTGCCGGCTTGGTCAATCCCTTCATGGCCGCTATAGCGATGTCCGCCTCATCGCTGATTGTCGTACTCAATGCCCTCAGGCTCGGCTGGATTGGCCGACAAGGGCATCCCAGGCCGCAACGAGTAACCACTGGCACTGCGGTGGCCCGGACATGAGCGACTTTTTTTTCTTGATTCCGGTTTCCGTGGTGCTGGGCGTCATCGGCCTGGTCGTCTTTCTCTGGACGCTGCGCGATGGACAATATGAAGACCTCGACGGCGCATCAGAGCGAATTCTATACGACGAAGATGTGCCACGACAGAATCTGCACCGACTATCAGGCGAGAGTGAAACTTGACACTGCTGTCGGCCGATACTTCGGCCAGAATCGTAAGGCCCGTTAAGAAGGCGCCTGAGCACAGTCGATCACAAACACTTTTCAGACCCATCGCTCGGGCGCTCGCTACAGGGAGAGGACAGCTCCCGCAGCGCGGCAACTGCATCGGTGATTTTCCCCACCTTCGTGAATTTGGACTCAAGCTTGACCGCTTGAAAAATCGCGCCGGGCGTAGATTTCCACAAGATCCAGTCGTATTGACCCTGCCTCTAAAATAGTTCCTGATTGTTTTGCAATTTTTTTCGATTTTGGTAAATAAAATTGATCCATGTCAAATATACTATTTTTCAAAGCAATAATATAGTATAATATTGCGAGGATTAACCAAAATTATAAATACAGATAACACGGCACTCCTATTTGAATCCTATCAAATAGTTCTCACCATTTGCGACACGCTCGAGGTGATCGCGGACGATTTGCCACGAGCGGATTCCATCAAATGCGCAACCACGGCAGATTCCCTGCAGTCGGCAATCAGCGCGACGCAATTGTTGGAGGAGGAGATTCTTTTCCCGCTATTGGTTGCACAAGAACGAGAAGAACTGGAACAAACAATATTGCGTTTGAAATCTGAGCATCTGACCGACAAGTTTAATGCCGAAGAGGTGGGTTATGTGCTGCGCGGGCTGGCGGTGTACCAGAGTGACCTCTCCGCCGACGCAGTCGGATATTTACTGCGAGCCTTCTTTGAAGGTGTTCGCCGTCATATCCGGAGCGAGCAAGAACTGATCCGCCTTTTTTCGAAGGTGTCCTCGCAATCGGCAATAGTAACGGTTGGGTAATCCACAATGTCGAAGCATCATCCAGTTCAAACGGACGTTCTAGCCGTTTGATGCCCTCACCCAGTTACCTGTCGATCTGCTCCTCATACGCTTCGAGCGTAACTGTCAGCCAGCCAGGACATCCGCAGCGGCCGACATCTCCTGCAAAAAGAGCCACGAGCCACTCCCTGCGAGTACAGCGACAATTACCAACGGCGTTGGCACTGTCGTGGAGCGTGCACCCTGCAGGTTGGCCCCCGGCAATACCTTGAGCAGGCGCGCGGCGGGCCTTTGCTCCGAGCCGAAACACTCCTGTCCAAAACCCCATCAATCCCATTAAGCCACGTACTCCAAATGATACGCTGCCACCCAGCTTAGACGGCGGGCGAACGCGCGACCTGTCAACTCGACTGGACGCGTCTCGACGCTAGAAACGATTCATCAGTGCGCCCGAATGCAAGCGGTCATACACTTGCAATACAAGCCTCTCGAGGGAGGGACCCTCACGCGAAACGACATCGCCGAGCAAACGCTTCAAAGCGTCACCGATCTCCGCTATCACAGCGGCGCTATGCAATGGCAGCGACACCAGTGCGCAGTCGAGCAAGATGTCGCTCAGTCGATCGACAGCAGGGCGATCAAGCGCTTGCACGGCACGTACCAGCCAGTCCTGGTCGATCTGCGGGCGGCGCTGCAGAAACAAGCTTGCATGCAGAAACCCAGTGATTGCCAGTTCAGCGTCTTCCCAGCGATTGCCAACCAATCGATCACAGATCGGACGCAAATCCATATCCGCGCGGACGCGTTCACTGAATTCACGCACGAGGGCATTGATATCGGCGTTCTCGAAATAGATTGATGGAGCAAAGGGCGGGCTGGGCATAAGGGGGCCTCCAACGTCGGCCGCTAAACAATAGTGCTATGCCTAGCACGATCAGCGCAACGCCAAGTTGAGCCTGATCAAACTTCCCTACGATTGCACAGCGATAAAGCCATGATTGCCGTGAAATGCCAAGCAGCGGGCATGGCAGCGCGCACCTGCTCCGCACTGACGACAGGACGACGACCGTCTTGCGCCCATAGCGGCGCCGCAGAACGGCTCGATCGCCCGAGGTCCATCAGACCTCTGGTGAAACGCAGCTTGCGCCAGAGCAAATACCAGGACCGATCCAGCGGCTAGAACTGCGTTGAACACGCAGACTGGCTGCAGCTTTCGATGGTCGACAAAACCACCACACATCCGCAGCGGCCATCCCCTGCTGCCGCGGAACGGCGAATTTCGGTGCTGTTTAGCTATGGATTTCGACCTTTCTTTTTGGCTGCCGCATTGTGGGCCATCGCGGCAATGGTACTTTGGATCGGCGTGCTGATTGGGGGCTGGTCGGTCGGTGGCAGTTATGGCGGCAGTTACTGGCATGCCCATGAAATGCTGTTCGG
>JAHJOS010000265.1 GCA_018820005.1 Alphaproteobacteria bacterium
CCGAACAGCACCAGATCGCGATGCCCATCCAGACTCTCAAGGATCGCCCCCCGCAACTGCGCGCTCGCCTGCACCGTCTCATGTCCCAGCCGGCGCGAGAGCCGCACCAGAACGGCTGGCACCAGCACAGCCGCCAGGACAAAGCCCGTCGCATAGATCGGCGCGGCAGCCGGCAGCACCAGCGCCAGCAATATCGTCACGCCAATGCCCGTCACCACGGCCACCGCGATCGGCCCCAGCGCGACCAGAAACACCGTATCAAGCGCATCAAGGTCGGCGACCAGTCGGCTGACCAAATCGCCCCGCCCGAACGAGGCCTGCAGCGGCGTCAGCGCAAACATCCGGCCGAACAGCCAGCGGCGCAGGTCGGACAAGGCGCGCAAAGTAGCATCGTGCCCGGTCAGCTTCTCGAAATAGCGCGACAGGATGCGCACGAACGACAATCCGCGCACGCCGGCTGACGGCCCGAAAATATTGAACGCCGCCCCCGCCGTCGACAGCGCCGCCGCCGTCAGGAACCAGCCCGATAGTCCCAACAGCCCAACGCCGGCGGCAACGGTGATGGTCGAAAGCACTATCGCCAGCAGAAACAGTCCGCGCACGGGCCGGAATGCCGGCAAAAATGACAACAGGGCCTTCATGCTGCGCTCCTCCGGCCAGCGGGTGGCAATTTGGGCACCGGCATGGCCAGCAATTGCCCATCGACCAGCCGGAAGCACCGATCCATCCGCGCCGCCACGGCGTCGGCATGGGTCACCACGATCATGGTCCGACCGCGCCCGAAGGCCATCAGCGCGTCCAGAACATCCTGCTCGGTCTGGCTATCCAGATGCGCCGTCGGCTCATCAAGCAGCACCAGCCCTGGCGAACGCAGATAAAGCCGCGCCAGCGCCACTCGCTGCCGCTCCCCGCCTGACAGGCCCAGCCCCGTTTCACCCAGTTCGGTCTCGAGCCGCCCGGGCAGCAGATCGGCAAAGGCGTTTACCTGCGCTTTCGCACAGGCCACCTGCAGGCTTGCCGGGCTGGCGCTGCGGTCACCCAGCAGCACATTGTCGGCAATGCTGCCGGCAAAGATCAGCGGCCGCTGCCCCACCATTCCGATGGCCTGGCGCAGCTGCGCCGCCGCGATATCGTCGAGTTCCCGCCCGCCCAGGCTGATATTGCCCCGATAAGGGCGCAGCCCCGCCAGCGCCTCGAGCAATGTCGATTTGCCGCTGCCACTGCTGCCCACAATGGCAATATGCTCGCCCGGCCGCAGCGTGAAACTCACGCCGCTGACCACGGCCCTGCCGTCGGGGGCATCCACCGACACATCGCTCAGCACCAGATCGGCCTCGAGCTTGTCCGCCTTGTCCACCGCGACGACGGTAGCATCATCCACCGGCCCGCCAGCCTCGAACTGCGCTGCGATTTCAGCGACAGCGGCCTTGGCCGCCGCCCGATCGTGGTAGTGCGCCGCCAGCAACCGCAGCGGCTGGTAAACCTCAGGCGCCATAAGTAGGCAGAACAGCCCGGCCTGCAGCGAAAACGGCTCAAACCGCAGGTTCACCAGGCCGAGATAGCTCAGCCCCACATAGAGCGCGACGCCCGCCACTCCCAGCGCCGCGAAAAACTCGAGTACCGCCGAACTCAGAAACGCAATGCGCATCACCCCCATGGTGCGCTTGCGCAAATCTTCGCTGGCGCGGCCGGCCTGCTCGGTCTCGGCGTCGGCCCTTCCGAACAGCTTGAGCGTCACCAGCCCACGCAGGCGGTCGGCAAAATAGCCGCCCAGCGCACTTTGCGATGCCGCCTGCTGCCGGTTCGCGGCTTCCGCGCCCCAGCCGACCAGCGCCATGAACACCGGAATGAGCGGCGCGCTAATCAAAAATAGTGTGGTCACCACCCAGTCGACTGGCAGCACCGCCAGTGCAATGGCCGCCGGCACCAGCGCGGCCTGCGCCATCGCCGGCATATAGCGGGTCAGATAACCATCGAGCGCTTCCACCTGGTCCACCATGGCCCCCGACAGCGCGCCGCTTGATCGGCTGGCCGTCCAGATCGGCGCCCGGTTGAAGACCGTCCCGAGCAGGCTGCCGCGCAGCGAGGCCTTGGAGCGCTCTGCGGCCGCAATGGCAACAATGTCAGCCCCAAACCCCAGCGCCACGCGCACCAGCATCAGCGTCCCCAGCCCGGCCAGCGACCACATGAGCGCGCCCGTGCTGAGTTGTCCCACCACGATGTCCTGCAGGGCCTTGGCCAGCAGCCACGCCTGCGGAATCAGCAGCAGGCCCGACACAACCGGCAGCGCCATGGCGAGCCTTCCGGCAGCGCTTGGCGCAGACAGCGTCCTTAGGGTGGGCAAATTACTCATGGCAAAACGGCCTTCCAGCAAACCGGCAATGTCAACTCATCGCACGCGACGGCGTCAAAGCCTTGATCCAAATCAATGGCGCGTTGGGCCATCGGGCCTAACACGGGTGTTATCCGGCCCTGCCGGCCCAAACAAAGGTAATGCGACATGACAGACCCTCTAGTCGTCGAATTGTCGCGGCTGCAATTTGCCGCGACGGCGATGTACCATTTTCTGTTCGTCCCCTTGACGCTGGGACTGTCCATTTTGGTTGCCATGATGGAAAGCGTCTATGTGATGACGGGGCGC
>JAHJOS010000266.1 GCA_018820005.1 Alphaproteobacteria bacterium
CACGTTCTCCAGGATGCGCGCGGTGCCGTCGCCCTGGTGCACGTCGCAGTCAAAGATCAGCACGCGCCCGACACGTCCGCTTTCCAGCAGGTACAGCGCGATCACCGCCAGGTCGTTGAAGATGCAGAAGCCCGAGGCGTGATCGCGATGCGCATGGTGCGTGCCGCCGGCCAGATGGCAGGCCAGACCGTGCTGCAGCGCCTGCTCCGCCGCCAGCAGCGAGCCGCCTACCGCCCGCACGGTGCGCTGCGCCAGCTCCGGGCTCCAGGGCAGGCCGAGCCGGCGCAGCTCGTCGCGGCCCATCTCGCCGCTGCAGTAGCGCGCGACATAATCGGCGTCATGGGCCAGAGTCAGAATGTCGCGGCTGCAAAGTGACGGGCGCAATAGCGCTGCGTCCGTGGTCATACCGAGAGTGACCAGATGGTCACGCAGCAGACGAAACTTCTCCATGGGAAATCGATGGCCCGGCGGCAGCGGCGGGCTGTAATCGTCGTGATAGACCAGGGGAAGGGACATGAACCACGCGTGTTCGACAGATGTGCGCCGCAGTATGCAGGCTGGCCGTCGACGCGCTCAAGGAGCAAGGATGGTCGATCGAATCGCCCTCGAAACCTCGCGTCTGCGGCTGCGCAGCTGGCATGACGACGACCTCGAGCCATTGGCGCAGCTGTGCGCCGACCCGGAAGTCATGCGCTACGACCCGGCCCTGCTGTCGCGGGATGAGTGCGCCGCGCTGATGGTGCGCAGTCGCCTTCATCTGCTGCGGCACGGCTTCGGCCTGTGGGCGCTGGAACGCAAGGAAAGTGGTGCCTTTATCGGCTACTGCGGGCTGGTCTGGGCGCCGTCGTCGGTGCCGGGCTCGGCGGTGGAGCTGCGCTGGGGCGTGGCCTGTGAACAATGGGGCCAGGGCCTGGTGCTCGAGGCGGCACGGGCGGTTCTGCAGCATGCCTTCGTCACCCTGCAATTGCCCGAGGTGGTCGCCTGCATGGCGCAGATCAACGAGCCGGCCAAACAGCTGGTGGCGGAGTTGGGCATGCGCGCCGATCAGGCAGCGTCTTTCGCCCACCCGGAGCTGGCGGCGGGGCACCCGTTGCACGAGCAGCTGCTCTACCGGCTGCTGCGGGGCGATTGGCGACAATAAGCCCTGTTGCTGGAGCGTTGCCGGCGAAATCCGTAACATGGCGCGCCTGTCCGCCCCCCTTATCAAGGATGCCGAAATGACCCAGATACTCGACGCCCTGGTCAATCTGCTGACCCTGGAACGCATCGAGGAAAACCTGTTCCGTGGCGCCAGCCAGGACCTCGGCTTTCCCCAGCTGTTCGGCGGGCAGGTGCTCGGCCAGGTGATCTCCGCAGCCAGCCAGACGGTGACGCCGGAGCGCCATGTGCATTCGCTGCACGGCTATTTCCTGCGTCCCGGTGACTCGCACCAGCCGGTGGTGTACGACGTCGATCGCGTGCGCGATGGCGGCAGCTTCACCACGCGACGGGTCAGCGCGATCCAGAAGGGGCAGACCATCTTCACCGGCATCGCCTCGTTCCAGGCCGAGGAAACGGGCTACGAGCACCAGTTGCCGATGCCGGATGTGATCGGGCCGGACGACCTGCCCAACGAGTGGGAGCTGCTGCACAAGCTTTCGCCGATGGTGCCGGAACGTGTGATGGAGAAGCTGCGCCGGCCCAAGCCCATCGAGATTCGCCCGGTCACCCTGGTCGATCCGGCCAACCCGCAGCCGATCGAACCGGTCCGCCACCTGTGGTTCCGCGCCGACGGCTCGCTGCCCGACAGCCCGGCGCTGCACAAGTACCTGCTCGCCTACGCCTCGGATTTCAGCTTTATCGGCACCGCGTTGCAGCCCCACGGCGTCAGCTCGTGGAGCAAATTCATCCAGCTGGCCAGCCTCGATCACGCCATCTGGTTCCACCGCGAAGTGAAGATGGACGACTGGCTGCTGTACTCCATCGACAGCCCCTGGGCCGACAATGCCCGTGGCTTCGCCCGTGGCAGCATCTTCAATCGCCAGGGCGAGCTGGTTGCCTCCGTGGCTCAGGAAGGCCTGATCCGCGTGCGCGAGGACTGGATGTGAAGATCGCCGAGGTGCGGCACTGGGTGTTCGACATGGACGGCACCCTGACCATCGCCGTGCACGATTTCGCCGCGATCCGCCGCGCCCTGGAGATTCCCGAGGAGGACGACATCCTCCATCACCTGGCTGCGCTGCCGGCCGACGAAGCGGCCGCCAAGCGCGGCTGGCTGCTGGAGCACGAACGCGAACTCGCCTACGCCGCACGCCCGGCCGAAGGCGCCCGCGAGCTGCTGCATGCGCTGCGCGAGCGCGGCTGCCGCCTCGGCGTGCTGACCCGCAATGCCCACGAACTGGCGCTGGTGACCCTGCAGGCGGTGGGCATGGGTGACTGTTTTCTGCCCGAGGACATCCTCGGTCGCGACGAGGCACCGCCCAAGCCGCATCCGGGCGGGCTGCTGCATTTGGCGGAGCGCTGGGGCGTGGCGCCGGCGTCGATGCTGATGGTGGGGGACTACCGCTTCGACCTGGAATGCGCCAGGGCCGCCGGCGCGCGCGGGGTGCTGGTCAACGTGCCGCACAATGAATGGCCGGAGCTGGCCGACCTGTACGCGCCTGATTGTCGTGCGCTGCACGGCATGCTGGGCTGAGAGCGGACATCGGCGCCTGGAGGTGGGCTCAAGCCCACCAGTCATTGCAACGGCCCTCGCAGGCGTGCCCGCCCCCCGGGGTGCGGGCGCGCCCGGAAGCGCCTACAGCCGCGCCGCCTTGAAGGTGTCGCAGCGCGCCGGATCGCCATGCTCGAAGCCATCACGGAACCAGCGCACCCGTTGCGCCGAAG
>JAHJOS010000267.1 GCA_018820005.1 Alphaproteobacteria bacterium
ATCCCCGGCTGGCAGCATATCGGCGACGCGGCCTGGAAGCAGGAATCGGTCGAAAACGTCCGTCGCATGATCCGCCGCGACTGGAACCATCCTTCCATCGTCATCTGGGGCGTGCGCATCAACGAATCCCGCGATGGCCATGATTTCTACGTCGAGACGAATCGCGCTGCCCGCGAGCTGGACAGCACCCGCGCCATCGGCGGCGTCCGCTGCTATACCGACAGCGAGCTGCTCGAAGACGTCTATACCATGAACGACTTCATCCTCGGGCTCGACGAGCTGGGCGGCAATCGCCCGCGCACGCCGCTGCGCCCGCTGCAGGAGGTGACCGGGCTCGACCGCCAGGTGCCCTATCTGGTCACCGAGTTCAACGGCCATATGTATCCCACCAAGCGGGGCGATCAGGAACAGCGCCAGATCGAGCATGTCACGCGCCACCTCCAGGTGCTCGATGCCGCCTATGGCGATCCACAGGTGTCCGGCGCCATCGGCTGGTGCGCCTTTGACTACAATACGCACAAGGATTTCGGCTCCGGCGACCGCATCTGCCACCATGGCGTGATGGATATCTTCCGCGAGCCCAAGCTGGCCGCCTATGCCTATGCCAGCCAGTGTGACCCCGCTGAGGAAGTCATCCTCAAGCCGGTGACCATCTGGGCCAATGGCGAGCGCAATATCGGCGGCGTGCTGCCGCTGATGGTGCTGACCAATTGCGATGAGGTCGAACTGCGCTATGGCAACCAGCCGCCCAAGCGCGTCGGCCCGGACCGCGAGGCCTATCCGCACCTGCCCCATGCCCCCGCCGTGTTTGACCGTCGCCATTTCAGCGATGGCGAATTGGGCATCTGGGGCGATGGCTGGGTCGATGGCGTCATCAGCGGCTTCATTGGCGGCAAGAAGGTCGCCGAGGTGCGTCTGGTGGCCGATCCGGTGGCCACGAGCCTGGCCGTTGTGCCCGATACGTCCAGGATTGGCGCCCGCGACAGCGTGCGCGTGATGGTCCGCGCGCTCGATCAGGTCGGCAATGTGCTGGCCCATTATGCCGAACCGGTCAGCATCACCGTCTCGGGCCCCGGCCGCCGGCTCGGGCCCGGACTGGTCTCGCTGCGTGCCGGTGCCATCGGTTTCTGGGTCCAGGCCGATGCACCCGGTCCCATCATCGTCACGGTCGCCAGCGAACGCCTGGGCAAGGTCTCGGTAGTACTGCAGGCCAGCTAACCCGACCTGCAAATCAGCCGGCCGCTCAGGCGGTCGGCTGGCTGCGGTAGGGCTTTTCGCCGTCGCGATAGATGGCGTGCCGCTTGGCGGTCAGCGTCAGCTGGCTGCCTTCGCGCACCGGATGGGTCTTGTCGAGATGCACGGTAATAGCCGTGCCATCGGCATGCTCGGCCTCGGCCAGCAGGAATGGCCCCAGGTTCACCACGCGCTTGACCAATACGGTTGTGCCCGTCTCGGTGATGGTAAAATCCTCGGGGCGGATGGCCAGTGTGGCCGGGCCATCGCTGAGGCCGGCGTTCAGATCAAACCCGCTGGCCCGGATATGGCCGCCGCTCACGTCGCCCGGGATCATGTTCATGGTGCCGATGAAATTGGCCACGAACTGGGTTTGCGGATTGGCATAGATATCGTCGGGCGTCCCCACCTGCTCGATGGCGCCCATCGACATCACGACGATCCGGTCGGCCAGCGCCAGCGCCTCATCCTGCGCGTGGGTGACGAACAGCGTGGTGATCTTGAGCTTGCGCTGGATCTGCCGCACCTCTTCGCGCAGCCGCTCGCGCAGATGCTGGTCGAGGCTGGCAAAGGGCTCGTCCATCAAAAGGATCTTGGGCTCGAGCACCAGGCACCGGGCAATGGCCACGCGCTGCTGTTGCCCGCCCGACAATTGGCGCGGCATGCGCTTGTGGTAGCCACCCAGGCCCACCAGCTCGAGCGCCTCCATCACCTTGGTTTCGATGGCGGCCTTGCTCAGCTTGCGCAGCTTGAGCCCGAAGGCGACATTGTCGAACACATTCATATGCGTCCACAGCGCATGGCTCTGGAACACCATGGCCGTTGGCCGCTTGTCGGGCCGCGTGTGGGCCACGTCCTGCCCGGCGATCAGCACCTGGCCCGAGGACGGGGCCTCAAAGCCGCCGATCATGCGCAACAGCGTCGACTTGCCCGAGCCCGAAGGGCCCAGCAGGCACACCAGCTCGCCATCGGCAATATCCAGCGACAGCGGGCTGACTGCCACCATCTTGTTGAATTCCTTGGACACCCCGGCAAGGCTCAGACTGGCCATATCAATACTCACTGTTTGGAAAGCGG
>JAHJOS010000268.1 GCA_018820005.1 Alphaproteobacteria bacterium
ATGGCGTTGAGCATGGTCGTTGCCGAAAGCCTGGTGGCTCGAACCTTTGCGACTTATGTCCTGCGTCCCTTCAACATCGTCGATGGACCGCTGGTGCCAGCGCTTGCAGTGGCCGTCATTGCTTTTGCGTTTCTGGTGAACATTGCTGGCAACCGCTCGGTGGGGCTCTTTTCTCTGGTCATGGCCGTAATCAAGATCGGGGGCATTGCAATTTTCGGGATCGCGGCCCTCTGGTCCAGTGGCTTCCAGTTTGTCCCTGCCTCGGACGGCGAACAAGTTTACAGCGCGACGGGCTTCATCGCCTCGGTGGCCTTGGCAATACTCGCCTTCAAGGGCTTTACCACTATTACCAACAGCGGAGGCGAGGTTACCGATCCCCACAGGAATGTGGGGCGGGCTATCGTGATCTCGATTGCGCTTTGTGTGGTGGTCTATCTCGTCGTGGCCTTCGGCGTGGGATCGAGCCTTTCCATTGAGCAGATCGTGGCTGCTCGCGACTATTCCCTGGCGGAAGCGGCCCAGCCGGCACTTGGCCAGATCGGCTTCTATCTGACGGTGGTGCTGGCGACCATTGCGACTGCATCAGGGGTATTGGCCAGCGTTTTTGCCGTATCCCGGATGCTGGCAATGCTAACCGAAATGAAGATGATCCCACATAGTAACCTCGGCATGTCGGGATCGGTTCAGCGACACACGCTTGTCTACACCGTGGTCATCGCCTCATTCCTTGCAGTCTTTTTCGACCTCGGTCGGATCGCCTCACTCGGCGCCTTTTTCTATCTGGTGATGGACATGGCCGTGCATTGGGGCGTGTTCTCCACTCGGCGCAAGGAAGTCGGGGCGGCTGCGCCGGTGCTGCTGATCGCGCTTGCGTTCGACGCTGTGGTTCTTGCCGCCTTTACAGCGATGAAGCTGAATAGTGATCCGTCAATCGTGGCTATTGCATTCTTCTCGATTGCGGCAGTTTTTGGCTTTGAACGGCTCTATCTGTCACGCTGGCTGGCCCCCCAAAATGCAGAGCAATCATGATGTTCAGGGAGTTGGACGTTCGGTGCCCGGCTGCTTCGTGACGGTCATCAGCATGGCCATCACCACGACCATTAGCATTATGCGCCTGCCCATCATCACGACCATGCCAATGGCCAGACTCAGGACAACAATCTCGGTGCGGCCCATCTGCATTTCATAGCGGATGCCCTGACTTCGCTGCTGGCCATTTTGGCTTTGTTAGCGGGGAGCCGATGGCTGACTCTGGCTTGATCGGACCATTGGTACCTCGTCATCTCCCGATGGTCATGGGGCCTGATGCGACGCGCGGCGGCGTGCTGATCGCCCGTTTCCCCGAAGGGGAAAAGTTCCCCTGGCAAATCAGATCGGCCAACCAGCGGATTGGCGACGAGATCTACGACCTATGTGTCTGCCAGCTGGGCTCCGGGCATAAGGGGCTATTGTCTCGCTCATCTGTTCCGCGTCATCATTGAATTCGAGAGAGCGCAGCGCAAGGGCCGAAAGTGGCTGCGAATTCGCTGAAGGCCAAAGCAAGATTACGATGCGTTCGCCCGATCCGGGGCGACGTCCGTGACGCCAAAGCGCGGTTGCCGTTTCTTGGGCGCCATTGCCGTTGCTGCCGCAAAACCCTCTATGATCGGGCAATCTGGCCGGTCATCGCCATGGCAGTTTTCCGCCAGATGTCTCAATGTCCTGCTCATCGCCTGGAGCGCTCGCGCCTTCTCGTCGAGCACTCGGATTTGTTCCAGAGCGATCGACTTTACGTCGGCGCTCGCGCGACTGCGGTCGCGCCACAGCGCCAACAGGCTTCCCATTTGTTCTACCGAGAACCCTAGATCACGGGCCCGGCTAATGAAGCGCAGGGCGTGAACGTCATTATCTGAGTAGACTCTGTACCCCGAATCTGCGCGCAGCGGGGCTTTGATCAGGCCGATGGACTCGTAATAGCGGATCATCTTGGTGGAGACGCCGCTCGCCTTGGATGCTTCGCCGATATTCATGATGCTGGCTCCAGAGTGTCAAAACCATTGGAAGGGGTGGTGCGCGACGTGCGCGCCTCGGTGTTGAGTGCCAAAGGCGCCGTGAACCGCCGCAGGCGCAGGGCGTTGCCGAGAACGAACACGCTCGAGAGGGCCATGGCGCCGGCAGCCAGGATCGGCGACAGCAGCATGCCATTGATCGGGTGGAGGATGCCGGCTGCCACAGGGATCAGCGTCACGTTATAGGTGAAGGCCCAGAAAAGGTTCTGCCTGATGTTGCCGATCGTTGCCTTGGAGATAGCAATCGCATTGACCACGCCACGGAGGTCGCCTGATATGAGAACGATGTCGGCGCTTTCGATCGCAATATCGGTGCCGGTGCCGACGGCGAGGCCGACATCGGCTTCAGCAAGGGCAGGGGCGTCGTTAATGCCGTCGCCGACAAAGGCGACGGTGCGGTTACCCGCCCTAAGCTGCTTGATGGCGTCCACCTTGCCGTCCGGGAGGACCTCGGCAATGACTTCGTCGATGCTGAGCCTCTTGGCGACGGCCTCTGCGGTGCGGCCATTGTCGCCGGTGATCATAGCCACCCTAAGTCCAAGGGCGTGCAAAGCCCGGATGGCCTCGACTGAAGTTTCCTTGACCGGATCAGACACTGCGATGATGGCGGCGAGTTCACCGTCGACAGCGGCATAGAGTGGGGACTTGCCCTCGTCACCGAGCGCCGCGGCCAAACTGGCGAATTCGGCAACCTCAATACCCGCTTTCGTCATGGCCCGATCGGCCCCGACAAGAACGTGCTTTCCGCAGACTATGCCGGCGACGCCAAAGCCAGGTTCGGCTTTGAAGTCTGTAACTTCGGAGAGCGCCAAACCTGCCTGTTCGGCGGCGGC
>JAHJOS010000269.1 GCA_018820005.1 Alphaproteobacteria bacterium
CCGCAGGCGGGGAATTTTAAGGCCTGCCGGGCTCGATTTCTGACGACGCCCTGCGAACAAGTTCAAATTGCAGATGCCCCCTTCCGAGAGCGAAATCTCACCACCTCATCCAGCTCGGACGACTTCTCTAGCCACAACCTATTTTGAACCAAATAAGGTATCACTATCAAGGACAATCCCTGCCCTGGATTCTCCTAAGCATCGATTGGGCGCCATTTCCAGAACTCTGGCCTGAGTTTTAGGCTGTTGAAGTTCAAGAATCAGGAACCTTGCGCGCTACCTCCAACCGCATTTTGGCGCGGGCATAAATCGACTTTTCTAGGTGTAGGTCGCCAGTCATGGCGCGTTCAATCAGCGCCCGCATGAAACCGCCGGCAGATTTGATTTCGCCCGCCTCTCGGCGCTCAATGATTAGGGCCGCGGCCATAGCCGCTCCGGTTTGCCCCAATACGCTGGCCGCCTGATCGCGCGCATCGGCAGATATGCCCACCAGCACGCACAGCAGCGGGTATTTGTCGATTAGGGCGGGCCAACTCGTCGGGGGTTTACCGAGCCACGACTTCAAGGCGGGGCAGGCCGCCGTCAAGGTCTCTATCTGCATTGCACGGCCGGGCTCGGGCCGCGTTCTCGGGCTGGATTTCGCCTCGCCCCTTCTTTCATCCCAAGCCCCGCGAGCGAAGCTCGCTCCATTAAGGACAACTTGTCCGGCGTTGGCCGGACGCCATGCCCCTTCACTACGAGATACTAATTCGTTGAGATTTGTAGTCTGTACGTGGTCACGAGTTTTGGGCGTCCTGCTCATGAATTTATCAGATGCCGGGCTGTCTTCGCGACCCTTGTTGAGGCCATAGGCCCTCTCGGCAAGCCAACGACAAAGTCGCGCTGCTTGACCAATCCGGCCAGTCGTCGATTTCTTGCTCACATTGGCCAAGATGATGTTGAACCGGCGCTCCAGCGTCGAAAGGATACGGCGCGCTAAGTCTTCGACGCTGCTCAGCACCAAGTGCAGCTGCCGGACGGCGCCGCGGTAGTCGCTCCAGGCAGCCTCCCTCGCGTTGCGGTCGCTACGCGCCTTTACGACCAACGCATTGAGTTCTCCATAACGCGCGATCAGCACGCGGAGGTCGATGCCAGAGACAGCGGCCACATTCCCCGCATCGTCGCGGCGGGCGAACCGCTTATAGTTTCCGCTGTCCCGCATCGCGACTAAACCAGCATCAAAAAGTCGGGACAGCAGTACTCCTGTGTGGTTGGTCGACTTTCCGATCTCGAAGCCTAGTGTGGCGTTTGACTTGAAGACGATCGGCAGGCCGCCCGCCTCAAACTGTGGGCCAGGCGCGCTGTGGACAAGGGTAACGAGCAACATTGCTTCGGTCGAATTGACCAAACCCGTTTGCGGCAGGTCCTTTGCCAGCACTTGTAACTGCGATCGGGTAACGGCGCCTAGCTCGGCCTCTTCCGCAATTTTCCGGTAAAAAGCCCGAGCGTCTGTCTGTCGACGTCCTCTTGAATATTTCGTCACCATTGCTCTCCAACAGTTGTGACCAGGGCGTGCGAAATCACTCGCCGAAATGACGCCAAACTCTTGACGAGGAATTGGGGAGGGCCTAAAAACGAACTACCACATTCGAGTTTTTAGACGATCTCCCCGCTTCGGTTCATTCCGAGGCGGTTTTCGTTTTTGCCGGCTGGTCAGCTCCAGATTTTGACTACGGATATGAAAACCCATCACTGTCCGTGAGGATTCGCGTTTGTTGAAATTACATGCAAACGGGAAAATCGCAACATTTTCGCGTTAGAACTACCCAAATTGGGTTTCATAGGGGCGCGATAAAAAGGGGAATGAGCTAAAATCCGGCGCATTCTGGATAGCGCTGCGGATCAGGTCGCTTTGCGATACCGATTTCAGAATGTTCTAGTCTAGTCGGTCAAGCTCGTGAGAAGTGCGGGCGTTTATAGGCTCCGATGACCGCGCCGGTTGCGGGATCGACCGAAGCGGCGGCCGCGCCCTGCCCCGCATCGTAGTAAGCCGTGACGGCACCAGAAGCCGAATGCACAATACGTTCGACGCCGCGCAGTTCGGTGGAAACCGCCTGTGCCAACTGCGCCACCGTCAAGTCCGTGCGCGCCGCTACCGACACATGATCGAGCACCGGCTGGAGCGACAGCACCACGCCGGTAGTGGCCATGAAGGCAACGATCAGGCCGGCCAGCAGGCCCGGCAAAGAGTGAAGACGGCGCAACATGTCGCAGCTCCCGGGATCAGAATGTGAGGCGCATGGCCGATACATAGCCGGTCCCGGCCACGATCTTGCCCGAATTGGCCTGATCGAGCGGCAGCACCACATCGTCGCGGTTTTCCGCACCGCGCTCGACGGCGTTGTCGACGTGCACCGTGTAGCCGGCGTCGATCAGCGCATCGGCAATGGTGACGGCAGCCTGCAGGGTCCGGCCGCTGCCAATGCTGGCGCCAGTAATAGCGTCGATCCGCTCAATGCTGTTTGAGCTGCCGCGGATCCAGCCCCGCAAATGGCGGTAGTACTCGCTTCGGCCACCGGCAACCCATAGCGTAGAGTCTTACGAACCGTCGGGTTTGGCGAGATAGACTGCCAGATAGGCGGGCGGACCCTGATAGCTGGTCATCTGGATTGCTAACGTGGCGTCCTTGGCATAGGCGAGCCCTGGCACCAAAAATGCGGTGGCAAAGAGCAGGATGGCGGTGAGTTTTTTCATGGCGCTACGTGTCCGGGGCGATTGAGCGTGCCTGCTTCTCCCATGCCAGCCTGAAGGAAGAACAGAGATATGTTCAGCCTGGCGTCAGCTTGAGCTGCTAGGGAGATAGCGGAGGGGGAACATCGCGTGCGCATCCTGCTGATTGAAGACGACAATGTCCTGCGTGCCGCAATTCGCGACCACATTGCGGCCGAAGGCCATGGCGTGGACTGGATGCGGCGCCTCGACGACGCCAGCGCCGCCCTTGACACAATTGCCTCTCAACTGGTGCTGCTCGACCTCAA